>NZ_DAOLGP010000031.1:0-50578 GCF_035329545.1 Candidatus Neomicrothrix sp. | reverse complement strand
AAGGCGCCCTGGTGGGCCTGCTCGATCGAGTATCTGTGCTTCGGGGAGATCGTCTCCGGGCCGGCATGGGAGATCGCCCAGAGAATCTCGTCGTTCGCTGAGGAGGACCGGCACCGGGAGCTACGAAGCCCGGTGGAGGCTCCCTTCACCAAGGGGTCGATCCTTGAGCTGGGCGACACGGTCCGGACGATCGCCCGCGAGATCGTGGGCGAGCTCACCCCGGGTGACGACCTGGGGGACGCAGCCCATCGATACACCGGGCAGGTGTTCCAGCAGGTGCTCGGTCTGCGCGACCTCGAGGTGCTCGTCACCGAGGCACAAAACTTTGCGCGGATCTGGACCTTCGAATCGGCGAGTCATCGAGATGAACTCGAGGCGGCGTGCGTCCATCTGTCGAAGATGGCCAGCGAGGTGCTGAATGCGCCGGCGACGCCGTTGGCCAAGGGGATCGCGACCGCGGAGCTGTCCGATGCCGAGCGGGTCGCCCTCATCGTTCAGATGCTGGTCGCCGGGTGGGAGACGACCGCCGCTCAGTCGGCGATCCTCGGGTGGCAGATGTGCGGCCAGACGCCGGAGCGTGACCGCTGGTGGGCGGGCGAGTGGGACGACGACCAGGTGGTCGAGGAGGTGCTGCGGTATCGGTCCTCGCCCGGCGCATTCGTGCGTGTCGCCTCCGAGCCCACCGAGATCGCGGGGCACCCGGTAGCCGAAGGTGACCGAGCGCTTGCCTTGCTGTGGGCCGGGAACATGGACCCGGACGTCTACACCGATGCGACGACCTTCGATCCATCCCGCTGGCCCGATGCCACCCCGCACCTCTCGTTCGGTGTCGGGCAACACAAGTGCCTGGGCCTCCACCTCGCCCGGCTCGAGCTGGCCGAGTGGGCCAAGGCGCTGCGCGAGCGGCGGGTGACGGTGGACCGGTCGCCGGACTGGCCGGAGAGCTACCCGCTACGACCCGGGCCGCTCCCCGTCGTCGACGTCGGCTGAGAGGCCCACTCTCGCCCCGGCCAACAGGTCGCCGATGATCGTGGCTGCGCGGCGATCGCTCGCTGCCACGGGCGCGGTGTAGGTGCTCAGCGTGAGCTTTACGTCGTCGTGACCGAGCCGGTCCGCAACCGTACGCGGATCCATACCGGCTGCGATGAGCCAGGTGGCGGTCGCATGTCGAATGTCGTGGAAGCGGACGCCCTCGATCTCGGGGAGCTGGGCTCGGACGTCAGCCCAGAGGTCGCTGATCCTGTCGGGCCTGATGGGGATGGCCCCATCGCGATCCCGCGACCAGACCCAGGCGTTGTTCTGTCCCCGGTCCGACTGGCGCGCCTTGTGCGCAGCCAGGGAGGCGAGCGTGCCCTCGTCGAGGCTGATGACCTTCGTGCTGGACGTCTTGGTCTCCTTTGGGAGGCCGTTGCCTGGGGTCGAGTCGATCGACCGCCGGATGATGACGCTGTTCCTCTCGGTGTCGATGTCGCCCCATCGAAGGCCAGCAATCTCGCCACGGCGGCAGCCGGTGCAGATCGCGAACTGCAGCACGGCCGCGAACTCCGGGGTGGCGATCCGCATCGCCCGTTCCATGACGATCGGGGTGGGGACGGTCGGCTCCCGCTTGGGGACCGACGGGGCCTGCATGCGACGGAAGGGATTCATCTCGATGTAGCCCCATCGCTCGGCCAGCCCGAACATCGCCGAGAGGCTTCTGAAAGCGGCCAGCCCGCTGGGCCGGCCGTGCTCGGCGGTCACCCGCGAGATGATCGGGGCGAGCTTCCTGGCGGTAACCTCGTGAAGCTCCATCGGCAGAAGCGGAGCAAGCGCCTCCAGCTGGAGGATCCTCCGGTATGAGTGGACGGTTCTCGGTGCAAGCCGATCGGCACAGTCGGCGAGCCAGATCTCCCGGAAGACACCGACGGTGGTCTCTTCATGACCCGACTGGGTGGCTCGCTCGTGTTCCTCGAGCATCGTCCGCCGCATGCGCTCCGCCGCTCGGCGCGATGAGACGTTACGGCTCTTTCCGGCCACGCGGACCTGCCACTTGCCACCGGGCCGAGCCCGGATGCTTCCACTTGCAGACTTGGTGCTCACGGGGCCCGATTCTAGGGGCCGATAGCGAGAATGTGGACTAAATTGTGGTCTGCAGCGGTGTTACGCTCCCGCAGCCGACCTTCATAAAGGTCCGGATGCCTTGGGAACACTGGGATGTGAGTGGAGCCCGAGAGGAGAATCGAACTCCTGACCTGCTCATTACGAGTGAGCTGCTCTGCCGTCTGAGCTACCCGGGCGAAGATCTCACCTTACCAGCGTGACGTCGCTCAGTTCCCCTCGGACTCGTTGGCGCTGCACAGCTCGATGAAGCGGGCGCCCTGGGCTTTGTAATGAGCGATGATTTTGGGAAGGGCCTCTACGGTCGCCCGACGTTCCCCACCGCCGTCGTGCGCCAGGATCAGCTGGCGCTGCCCAGGCACGGTGGCTCTGGCCAGAATTCTGCCGCTGTCGCGCACCTTCCAGTCCTCGGTGTCGACGTCCCAGCCCATCAGGCCCAGGCCGTGCTTCTTGGCCGCTCGCAGGGTGTCGTCGTTGAACGAGCCGTAGGGCGCCCTGGCGCACTGCACCGTGCCTTTGCCCAACAGATCGTCGATGATCTTGGTCGAGTCGGCCAGTTGTGCCTCCGCTGCGGCAGGCGACAGCGTCTTCAGGTCCTTGTGGTCCATCGTGTGACTGCCGACCGAGAAGCCGGCATCGGCGACCAGCCGAGCATCGTCGGGACGCTCTTGCACGTTCTGACCAAGGAAGAAGAAGGTCGCCGGCACCTTCTCTTTCTTCAGGATCTCCACCATCTCGGCGGTGTACTTCGAGGGCCCGTCGTCGAAGGTGAGAGCAATCACCGGCGCCTGCTCCCCTTCGAGCATCGGCATCGTCAGCAGTTCGTGTACCTCGGAACCGGGCATTGGGGCAGAGCCGTTCCAGACGCCCCGCTCCGGCAAAGTGGCCGCCTCGATCGCCCGCTTTTTCTCCTCCGCCTGGCGCTTCTCCTCGGCCTCTCGTGCAATCTTCTCCGCCTGACGAACAAGCGCTACCTCTACCGGGGTGCTGACGAGGGCCTCCGATGAAGCCTCAGGAAGTTCTCCAACCACCGACAGGGAAGTCAGTACGGGCTGTGGGCCACTGGCCTGCTCGGTTCGACCGTTGGCCTGCGTGACCCCTCGCCACCCGGCGGCGCTTAGCGTCACCACGACAACAGCGACCAGCGCCACCTTCAGAGCGAGCAGCGTGCGGCCATCGGATCGCTCGTGAGTGTTCTCGACGCTCGGTTGGGTCACGCGCTATCACCTCGGAGGTTGAGATCGGCTTACGGCACTGAACGCGACGAAGCCACCAGATGTGTTCGACGGAGTTGTCCGAACCTTACACCCCGATAAGAGGCTCGGGCCGCCATGCCCAGGGCGCCGTCGGTCACAGCGACGGCGTCGGCTCACCCAACGCCAGCAACAGCGCCAGCAGCGCCAGGTCCTCCCGTGCGTTGTGTAGAAGCGCCAACTCCAGATCGGCGAGCCCGTCGCCCACCCGCCCGTAGGTCTGCGCCCCGGCTGCGTCGACAGCGCGTGCCCGCGCCTCATCGGCCAACGCCGCCATTCCGGCGCGCAACGCGTCGTTGCGCAGCCGACGGGCCTCGCGTTTGTGGCGCTCCTCCAACCGCTTGCGTCGTCCGGTCTGCCCCCGTGGGGTATCCCCCTCGGCGTGATCGAACGACTCCAACTGGCGAGCATGGCTTGCGGCCAGCGCCTCCCCCGCCGCATCGAGGTCGGCGATCAGCTCGGCAACCAGCCCGCTCGCCGTCGCAGCCGTTCCGTCGACCCGGCCCAACAAGTCGCTCCAGCGGCGCCAGCGCTGCGAGGCCGCCTCGTCGGACAGCAGCGCCCGGACACGCTCAAGGTCGCCGCCCGCCGCTCGGGCCGCCACCGCAACCGCGTCCGGGTCGAAGCCCTCCTCGGCGGCCGCTGCGACCAGCACCTCCGTGGGAATCGGACGAAAGTCGACCCGAAGGCATCGGGAGGCGATCGTCACCAGCTCCGGGGTGACCTCCTCGGCCAATACGACGAAGGTTGTGCTCGCCGGTGGTTCCTCGATCGTCTTCAGCAGCGCCGGTGCGGCGTTGCGGACCAGGTGAAAGTCGACGAGGACCAGCACCTGGTGGGACCCCTCCGGCGGTGCCAGCTCGGCCCTGCGGGCGATATCGCGGGCCTCCTCGACGCTGATCGCTGCGCCGGTGCGTTCGACGACGGCGATCGCCGGGTGCGACTCCGCCGCCGCCAGGCGCCGGTGCCGATCAGCAGTCTCGGGATCGTGGCGGGCCAACAGCTCGCCGGCGAAGATGTCGGCGGCCCTGCGGGTTCCCCAACCGGTCTGGCCGACGAACAGGTAGGCGGGCACCGGACGCTGTAACGCCGCGCTGAGCTGGGCAATTGCCGGCTGCTGCCCCACCAGCTCGGCGAACGGACCGGGGGTGATCCCCGGACCGGTCGCCTCGGTCTCCAGCCCGCCCTGGCCGATACCGTCCTGGTCGGGCGTGCCCTCCTCGTTCATTAGCGGTCCACGATGACGAGACCGAGCCGCTCCTCGACCAGCGCCTCGACTGCGCGACCCACCCGCTCGATGTCGGCGGAGCCGTCGAGTACCGCCCAACGCTCCGGGTCGGCGTCGGCCTGGGCGAGGAAGCCGGTACGAACCCGCTGATGGAACGCCGGCTCAGCCGATTCGATCCGGTCTCGCTCAGTGCCGAGCCGGGCAAGCGTGACCTCGACGCTGACGTCCAACACGATCACCAGGTCCGGCTCCAGCCCGGCCACAGCAAACTGCGACAGCGCCAGCACCTCCATCGGGTCGAGCCCTCGTCCGTACCCCTGGTACGCCACCGAGGAACCGCTGAAGCGATCGCTCACCACCGACCGTCCGGCGGCCAGCGTCGGTGCGACCACGCGCTCGACGTGCTGGGCGCGGTCGGCCGCCATCAACAACGCCTCGGCCCGCAACCCGGGGGTAACCTCGGAGTCGTCGGCCAGCAGCAGATGGCGTAGCTGCGCCCCGAGTGGGGTGTCCCCCGGCTCCCTGGTGGGGAGCGCTCCCAGCGACGTGGCCAGCCGCCCGACCTGGGTGGTCTTGCCGGAACCGTCGGGCCCCTCGAAGACAATGAAACGGCCGCGCTCGGGGCTCATCGGCGCCGCTCGGGGTCGGGTCGTGGTGCGGCGCGCTTGGCCGGGTCCACCTCGGCCAGGCCGACATCGATGCCAACCGCCTCGGCGGCCTGAACCTCGGCCGTCTGAACCTCGGCCTGGCGGAGGTCGCCATGAAACAGCTCGGCCGAATACTCGGGGCGGACAGTGTTGTGGCGCAGCCCGGCTCGGACGTCGGCCAGGCCCTCGCGTAGCTGAAAGCCCATCGATCTGGCGGCCAGTGTGGCGGCGCCGAGGATGATCAGCCCGCCGAACCACAGCGCCACCCGGACGCCGGGCACCGCCAGCGACACGCCGAAGATCTCGGCCTGGGGGATGCCCTGGGCATTGCTGGGAAATATCGACGAGGTGAGCTGCTCGAACAGCGCCGCCATGGCGGGGCCCAGAAGCAGCGACACCAGCACGCACAGGCGCACCAGGGTGAGCAGCGTCGAGAAGATCCGTCCCCGCAGCTCGTCGGTCGTATAGGTCTGCAACAGGGTGAAGCCGAGGATGTAGACCGTGCCGGCGCACACGCCGAGCAGGAACACGCAGGCCGCGGCCGGCCAGAACGAGGACATCGACGCCGCCAGGAACAAGGCAATGCCGCTGACATAGGAGGCGATGAGAAACGACGCCCGCTTGGGCAACAGTTTCTGCACCACCGACAGCGCGGCGATGCCAACCGCCACGCCGAGGCCGAGCGCGGTGATGAACAGCGAGAACGTGTCCCCCGAACCAATCACCTTCTCGGCGAACACCGGCCCCAACGGCACGAGCATCGCCCCGCCGAACAGCCCGGTGGCCAGGCCCACGTTGACCCCCCGCACGACCGGGTTCTCGACGATGTAGCGCCAGCCCTCGCGCATCTCGCGGAATGTCTCGCCGACGCCCGCCACCCGCTCCTCGCCGATCACGTGGCGGCCGAGCGCGTGCTTGGGAATGCGCACCAGCTTCCAGATGATCAGCCCGCCGATGACGAACGAGGCGGCGTTGAAGTAGAACGCCAGCGCCTGGGTGTTGCCCAGCTCGTTGCTGAACTGAAGGGGCCCCAGCCAGGAGATGTTGGCCAGCGAGCCGTTGGCGGCGGTGAGCAGGTAGATCAGCCCGCCGGCCACCGGCATGGTGCAGTAGGCGGCCACCAGGCTGAGCGAGTTGGCGTCGGTCAGCTTCTTGCGGGGCACCAGGCTGGGGGTGACCGCCTCCTTGGCCGGCGACCACAGCATCGTGAACACCTCGAGCAGCAGCGAGGCGATCACCAGGCCGGTGACCGAGCGCACGAACGGCAGCGCCATGAACACGACCGCCCGGGCCAGGTCCGACCAGATCATCACCTTCTTGCGGTCAAAGCGGTCGACGAAGACGCCGGCGAGCGGTGCGAGAAACAACCCCGGCGCCACACGGGCGGTCAGCACCAGCGCCGTGGCCGCCTCGGGCGCCGACGAGAGCTGCGCCGCCAGGGCGGTGATGGCAAAGAGCCCCACCCAGTCGCCCAGAGCCGACACCAGCTGCACAACCCACAGGTAATAGAAGTCCCGAGAACCGAAGATTCGCTGCATCCAGCCCTCGCCCGAACCGGTCGAGTCCGGATCGAACGAAGAGAGGTCGGGCGAGGAGGGGAGCGTTTCGGCTTCGACGGATGCTCCGGCCGAATCTGATCCCTCTGGTGGTCTGGTGGTTCCCATCACGGTGTTGAAGGCGCGCCGACCCGACCGTTCGGACCGGGTACGCAGGCTCCTTTTCTACTGCACCGCAGGGATTCGAGGTGGGATGCGGACGCTCGTCACGCGACACCGCAGGATCGGCCGCAACCCATCGAGTGCTCTAGTCCTCGGACGGCGTGGGGGGTGGTGTCTTCTTGGCCAGCGCCTTCTTGGTTGCCGCCTTCTTTGCAGGGGCCTTCTTCTTGGCCGGAGCCTTCTTCTTCGCAGCCGCCTTCTTCTTGGTCGCCTTCTTCTTGGCGGGCGCCTTCTTTTTGGCGGCCGCCTTCTTTTTTGCTGGGCCTCGGGCACGTCGGTCGGCGAGCAATTCCTGGGCCCGCTCCATCGTCAGCCCATCGGGCGTGTCGCCCTTACGCAGGCTGGCATTGGTCTCGCCGTCGGTGACGTACGGGCCGAAGCGGCCGTCCTTGACGACGATCGACTTTTCCGGGTTGTCGGGGTTGGGGCCCAGGTCCTTCAGCGGCGGCTTGGCGCTCTGCCCCTTGCGACGCTTGGGCTCGGCCAGCTTGGCCAGCGCCTGCTCCAACGTCACCGTGAACAGCTCCTCCTCGCTGTCGAGGCTGCGGCTGTCGGAACCCTTCTTGATGTAGGGGCCGTACCGGCCGTTCAGCGCCTCGATCTCCACGTTGTCCGCCAGATCGACGCCCACCACGCGGGGCAGGGTGAGCAGCTTCACCGCCTCCTCGAGCCCGATCGTGGCCACGTCCATCGTGGCGAACAGCGAGGCGGTGGCGGGCTTCTCGTCCGGCTCCTCGGGATCGGACATCGCCACGTAGGGGCCGAAACGCCCCGCCTTGACCATCACCGGCCAGCCGGTGTCGGGGTGAATGCCCAGCTCGCGGTCGCCCGACGGGGCGTCGAGCAGCTCGGTGGCCCGATCCAGGGTCAGCTCGTCGGGGGCCAGGTCCTCGGGGATGCCGGCGCGGTCCTCGCCCCGCTGCAGATACGGCCCGTAGCGACCGACCCGGGCGACAATCTCACGGCCCTCATCATCGGAGCCCAGCGGGATCGAGTTGACCTCGCGAGCATCGATGTCGCCCAGGTTTTCGCTGACCATGCGAGCCAGGCCGGCGTCGTCGTCGGTGGCGCCGAAGTAGAACCGGCTCAGCCATGGCACGGCCTCCTCGGTGCCCCCGGCAATGTCGTCGAGGTCGTTCTCCATGCGGGCGGTGAAGGCGTAGTCGACCAGCTCGGGGAAGTGGCCCTCCAACAGGCCGATCACAGCAAAGGCGGTGAAGCTGGGCACCAGGGCGGAGCCCTTCTTCCACACATACCCGCGATCCAAGATGGTGGAGATGATCGACGCATACGTCGAGGGCCGACCCACACCCAGCTCTTCAAGCCGCTTGACCAGCGACGCCTCCGTGAAGCGCGACGGCGGCTGGGTCTCGTGACCCTTCGCCTCGGCCTCGTCGATTGTTGCCGACTGACCTTCGCTCACCTCGGGCAGCACCGATTCGGCATCGTCGGCCTCCGCCCCGTCGTCCTCGCCCTCGACGTACGCGGCGAGGAAGCCGGGGAAGAGGATCGTGCGGCCGGACGCTGACAGGGTGACGTTCTGGGACCCGGCCGAGCCGGCCGCAACCGTCTGGGCCGACAACCGCACCTGCACCGACTCGCCACGGGCATCGTTCATCTGGCTGGCCACCGTGCGCCGCCAGATCAGCTCGTAGAGCCGGAACTCGTCGCTGCGCAGCTCCCCGCGCACCTCATCGGGCGAGCGGAAGCTGTCACCGGCCGGGCGGACGGCCTCGTGAGCCTCCTGGGCGTTCTTCACCTTCTTCTTGTAGGTGCGGGGCTCCTTGGGCAGATACGGCGCCCCATAGCGCTGCGAAATTTCGCTGCGCGCCGCCGCCAGCGCCGCCCCCGACAGCGTGGTCGAGTCGGTACGCATGTAGGTGATGAACCCGTTCTCGTACAGGCGCTGGGCGACCGACATCGTCTGAGCCGAACTGAAGCGCAGCTTGCGGCCGGCCTCCTGTTGCAGCGTCGAGGTCATGAACGGCGGGTAGGGGCGGCGGGTATAGGGCTTGGCCTCGACCGAGGTCACCGTGGCCGGAGCATCGGTGAGGGTGCCGGCCAAGGTTGTGGCGGCCCCCTCGTCGAGCACCAGCGCACCCTCTCGGGTCAGCTGGCCTTCGGCGTCGAAATCGCGGCTGGTGGCCAAGCGCACGCCGTCCACCTCGATCACCTGGGCGCCAAAGTTGGTCGCCTTGCCAGCCGCTGGCGCAGCGGCGCCGCCGTCTCCGCCGGCGACGTGCACCTGTGCCTTCAGGTCCCAATACGACGCAGAGCGGAACGCCATGCGGGCCCGCTCGCGCTCGACGACGATGCGGGTGGCCACCGACTGCACCCGGCCGGCCGACAGACGGGGCATCACCTTCTTCCACAGAACCGGCGACACCTCATAGCCATACAGGCGGTCGAGGATCCGCCGGGCCTCCTGGGCATCGACCATGCGGCGGTCGAGATCCCGAGGGTTGTCGATCGCGGCCTGGATGGCGTCGGGGGTGATCTCGTGAAACACCATGCGCCGTACCGGCACCTTGGGGCTGAGCACCTCGAGCAGGTGCCATGCAATCGCCTCGCCCTCGCGATCCTCATCCGTTGCCAGATAGAGCTCGTCTGCGTCGGCCAGCAGGCCCTTCAGGTGCTTCACCTGGGACTTCTTGTCTCCAGCGACCACGTATAACGGCTTGAAATCGTTGGCTGTGTCGACGCCCAGCCGTGCCCACGACTCGGCCTTGTAGGCGGCCGGCACTTCCGCCGCCGAGCGCGGCAGATCGCGGATGTGGCCTATGGAGGACTCGACCACATAGTCAGCACCGAGGAACTTCGAGATGGTGCGGGCCTTGGCAGGTGACTCGACGATTACGAGGGAGGACATCGGGTCCAGCCAAGACCAGCGCCGCGCACGGCGTCAACACCGACCCCGCCGGACCGATCGCTCCGGGGGCCGTCGAACACCGGTGGACCGGTGGTTGGATGGGTCCGATCCCGGGCCGGTATGAGGCCGATCAGGGCCCGGAAAAGACCCCGGACCGGTCGGTGGCCGGGCCGACCGAGGGCGCCCGGTCGTCCTCGTAACGGGTCAGCTCGGCGCGACCCACCACATGCCAGTGCACCTCGTCAGGTCCGTCCGCCAAGCGCAGCGTGCGCTGGGCGGCGTACATGCTCGCCAGCGGGGTCCACTGGGAGATACCGGCGGCACCGTGGATCTGGATGGCCTCGTCGATGATCTCGCACACCCGCACCGGCACCATCGCCTTCACCGCGCTCACCCAGATGCGAGCCTCGGCGTTGCCGGTCAGGTCCATCGCCCGGGCCGCACGCAGCACCATCAGCCGCATCGCTTCGATCTCGATGCGGGCCTTGGCGATCACCTCGGTGTTCTTGCCCAGGCGGGCCAGCGGCTTGCCGAACGCCTCGCGGTTGAGCCCGCGCCGCACCATCAGCTCCAGCGCCTTCTCGGCCGCGCCGATCGAGCGCATGCAGTGGTGGATGCGGCCGGGACCAAGCCGCAACTGGCTGATCTCAAAGCCGCGTCCCTCGCCGAGCAGCATGTTGGAGGCGGGCACCCGCACATCGGTGAAGCGCAGGTGCATGTGCCCGTGCGGGGCGTCGTCCTGGCCGAACACGTGCATCGGGCCGACGATCTCCACCCCGGGGGTGTCCATCGGCACGAGGATCTGGGATTGCTGACGGTGCGGCGGGGCGTCGGGGCTGGTGCGCACCATGACGATCATGATCTTGCAGCGGGGGTCGCCGGCGCCGGAGATGTAGAACTTCTCCCCGTTGATCAGCCACTCGTCACCATCGAGCTCGGCTACGGTCGCCACATTTTTGGCGTCGGAGGAGGCGACGTCGGGCTCGGTCATTGCGAACGCCGAGCGGATCTCTCCGTTGAGGAGGGGCTGGAGCCAACGCTCCTTCTGCTCGAGCGTACCCACCCGCTCAAGCACCTCCATGTTGCCGGTGTCCGGCGCCGAGCAGTTGAGGCACTCCGCAGCCAACGGGTTCTTGCCCAGCTCGGCGGCAATGTAGGCGTAGTCCAGGTTGGACAGGCCCTCGCCGGTCTCGGCGTCGGGCAGGAAGAAGTTCCACAGTCCCGCGTCGCGAGCCTTGGCCTTGGCGCCATCGAGCAGCTCCAGCTGACCGTCGGCGAACTGCCAGCGGTCGCTGCGCCCATCGCCGAGCGCAAAGAACTCCTCGGTGATCGGGTCGATCTCGTTGGCGATGAACTCGATGACCGCTTCGTACAGCGGCAGCGCTGCGGCCGACATCGCCAGGTTGAGCGCCTCGTCGGTCGCATCACCTGAGTGCATTCCTGGTGCGGGCATGGCGGGTCCTTTCGACAACACGATCGACAAGCCGTGACGCCCGAACCTAGGCGACGCCTGCGTCGGCCGACCTCGAACGTCGACCGCGCCGCATGCCCCGTCCGCAACTCGGGAGCCCACACGACCGCCAGACCGCGCTTTGCACTCCCCGGTTCGAGGGGACTCGGAACTCGGGAGCCCACACGACCGCCAGACCGCGCTCTCGGCTCCCGACTACCGATCTGCGACCCAGGCTCGACCCGCACCCGAGCCGGACCTGTGCCCGCTCGGGAGCGGACCGAGGTGGAAGGGCCGGGTCAGGCGATCTCGTCGGGGGGCAGCCGCTCACCCAGTTCGTCGATCACCAGCCGCTCGCTGCGGGTGCGACCCGGACGCTCGGCCCTGACCCGGTAGGCGGCCCGCCCGACCAGGTGTGCACCCACCGGCGCGGTGAGGAACTGCAGCGCCAACGCCAGGATCAGCTTGGTGACCACCGACCAGCTCGGAATGGCCATCACTGCTCCAACGACGACCAGCAACCAGCCCAGGGTGGACGGCTTGGTGGCCGCGTGCATACGCACGAACAGGTCGTTGGAACGCAGCTGTCCCACCCCGGCGATCAGCGTGAGCACCGCCCCGGCGAGGATCGAGAGGGCGGCGATGACCTCGATCATCTGTCCACACTCCCGCCAAGGCGCCACAGGAACGAGCAAACCAACACGATCATCTGTCCACACTCCCGCCAAGGCGCCGCGGGAACGAGCAAACCAACACGAAACCGATCATTTGGGGGCACCTCCGCCGCTGGTGGTTTCAATGAAGCGGGCGTAGATCACGGTGCCGACGAAAGCGACCAGCCCGACGACGACCGCGACCACCACGTACTGGGTCGAATCGGTGCGGGCACTGTTCGCGATGATCGCCAGCGCCACCGTGGTGAGCACGCCATCGAGCGCCACCACCCGGTCGGCCAGCCGGGGCCCGTACACGAGCCGCGCGACAAACGCGGCTCCGGCCAGGGCGAGAACGGCCAGCGCCGCGGCGTAGATCATCGTCGCACCTCTCCGATCGCCGGGATCGTCGCTTCGTCGAGCGCTTCGCGGGCGTCACGGGAACCGAACGCCACCACCAGGCGGCGCTCCAAATCGAGCACCTGGGCACGGATCTCGTCGGGAGACTGGGCCTCGATGGCGTGGACGTAGATGACCGAGGGCTCCCGCGACACCTCGACGGTCAGCGTGCCAGGGGTGAGGGTGATCGAGTTGGCCACCATCGTGGTCAGCTGGTCGGACAGGCCACGGATCGGTGTGGCCACGATTCCCGGCTCCATCTCGGCGGGTCCGGACGGCTTCACGATCAGCCAGGCCACCCGCAGGCTGGAGGCGACCAGCTGGCCGAGAAACCACACCGCAAAGACGGTTGCGTGCAGCGGGCGCAGGGCGACCCGGGAGTCCACTCCACGTTCCCCGGGAAACACCCACAGCACTCCAGCGGCCACCACGACGCCACCGAGCAGGTTGGCCACGGTCGGCGCGCCCCACAAAGCGGTCCACATCACCACCAGCCAGCCGGCGAGCAGCGTCGGACCCCAGCGCTGCGAACGCCGGACCGTGGAGGTGTCACTCCCGGACACCTCCCGACTCGACCGTGCGTCTCCCGTTGGAGTCGGATCGGATGACTCGCTCATCAGCCCAACACCTCCGACACGTACTGCCCTGGGGTCAGCAACTCGTCGGCCGCACGGGTGCTGAGGTTGTACAGCGGACCGGCGGCAACGGCCACCACCAGCGACAGCACGACCAGGAACCCGACCGACAGGTACATGACACCCATGCCCTTGGGCGGATCGTCCGGGTCGGACGCCTCGTCGGTGAGCTGCACCTCGCCCCAGAACGCCCCACCCCAGATCTTGGTCATCGAGAACAGCGTGAGCAGGGACACGAGGATCGACACGGCCACCACGGCGTACTGCGCCGAGCTCAGCCCGGCCTCGACGAGCGCAAACTTGGCGACAAAGCCCGAGAACGGCGGTATCCCGGCCAGGCTGAGCGCCGGCAGCAGGAACAACAACCCCAATACCGGGAAGGCCCGCGACACGCCCCCGATCGCCGCCAGCCGGCCCGACCCGGCGCGCACCTCGACCAGGCCGGCGGTCAGGAACAGGGTGGTCTTCACGATGATGTGGTGGATCACGTACAGCAGCGCACCGGCCAGGCCGGCGACGGTGAACAGGCCCAGCCCCATGATCATGTAGCCGATCTGGGACACGATGTGGAAGCTGAGGATGCGGGGGATGTCGTCCTGGGCGATCGCCCCGAGCACCCCGACCAGCATCGTGATCGAGGCGACGACGAGGATGAGGGTGCCCGGCCGGGTGCCCGGGTCGAGGAACAGCGTCTGGGTGCGGATAATCGCATACACACCCACCTTGGTGAGCAGGCCGGCGAACACCGCCGTGATCGGCGAGGGGGCGGTCGGGTAGCTGTCGGGAAGCCAGGAAAACAGCGGAAACAGCGCCGCTTTGATGCCGAACACGACGAACAACAGCAGCCCGAACGCCAGGCGCACCCCGTTGGGCAGGTCGCCGAAGCGCTCGGCAAGCTGGGCCATGTTGACCGTGCCGGTCGCCGAGTAGATCAGCGCCAGCGACGTCAGAAACAGCGCCGAGGCCACCAGGCTGATCACGACATAGGTCATGCCGGAGCGGATCTGTTCCCTGCCGCCACCGAGCGTCAACAACACGTAGCTGGCGGTGAGCATCATCTCGAAGGCGACAAACAGGTTGAACAGGTCACCGGTGAGGAACGCTGCGGCGACGCCCGCCGACAACACCAGATACACCGGGTGAAACGCACCGTGGTTGCGTTCGGCGCCCGGCTGGCCGATCGCGTAAACCAGCACCGAGATCAACATCACCGCAGCGACGGCCAACATGATGCCGGCGAGGCGGTCGGCGATCAGGGTGATGCCGAAGGGCGCCGGCCAGCCGCTCATCTGCGCGACGACCGGCCCGGAGGTATCCGCCTGGATCAGCAGAATGCAGCTGATCGTCGCAGTGGATGACAGCACCGCCAAGCTGATCATGCGCTGGACGCTGCGGTGCCGAAAGGCCATGATCGACAGCGCCGCCCCGAGCAGCGGCAACACGATGGGCATGGGGAGGAGCGCGTTCACCTCGGACCATCCCGCCGGCCGGCGCCCGGGCTGTCCGAGTCGGGCTTGATGTCACGGTCCGGGCCGGGGTCCTCATCGTGACGAGCCAGGGCGGCGTCGGTGAGGCCATCGGGGTTCTTCCCTGCCTTGGCCGAGGCCAGGCGCTCCCCGGTCAACTCGGTGTCGGCCACCTCCTCGTCCAGGGCTGCATCACGCTCGCGTGCGACGCGTCGGTCCTCGCGGTCATCCTCGACCAGGTCATCCCCGGTCAGCACGAAGCTGCGCCAGGCCATCGCCAGCAGAAACGCTGTGACCCCGAAGCTGATCACGATCGCCGTGAGCAGCATCGCCTGGGGCAGCGGGTCGACGTACCGGTCGGGATCGTTCGGCGTCCCGCTGAGAAAGGCGGGCAGCCCGCCCCGACCGGAGGTGACCAACAACAGGTTGGCCCCGTGGCTGATCAGGCCCAGGCCGATGATGATGCGGCTCAGCCGGCGTTGCAGCAACAGCCACGTGCCGATGCCAAAGAGCAGGGCCGCCCCGGCGGCCAAGGTGAGGCTCATCGCTTTTCGCTCCGGCTCGTCGCCGCGCCCGGGGCCGGGTCCGGGCCGTCCTCGGGCACCGCCGGCTCGCCGAACGCCCCGAACATCATCAACACCAGGCCGACCACGACCAGGAAGACGCCGACATCGAAGGCGAGCACCGAGCTGAGCTTGATCTCGCCCAGCAATGGCGGGTGCAGTTTGCTCTTGCCGCTCTCGCGCCGCCCCCCGCCGCACAGCAGCGGGGGGGTCGACCGGGCGGCGCCCCAGGAAAACCCGGCGGGGGGTTGGCCGGGCGGCAACCGGGAAACGGCCGGGGGCCAAAGAAGACCCCCCCGGGGACCCGGCCGGCCCGGCGGACCTCGTCCAACCCGCCGGTCGCGTAGCGCAGTGCGAAGGCGGCACCCGCCACCAGGCCCCCGACGAAGCCGCCCCCCGGCTGGTTGTGCCCGGCGAAGAGCAGGTACAGCGCCAGCACCATCGCCGAGGGGAAGACGACCCGCACCACCGATTCGAGCACCATCGAGCGCCTCACGACGGTCGCTCCGGCGGCCGGTCGGGCTCCTCGGGAGGGGCGGCGGCCCCATGCGGACCGTCGTTGGGATCCAGGCGACGGCGGATGTCGGCGAGCGCCCCGTGGTCCGCTTTGCGCGGCTCGATGTAGGAGCGCAGGCTGGGCATGACCAACGCATCGTCGTCGGGCTTGTGAATCGTCAGGCCGCGGGCACCGGCGCGCGCCAGCGCAACCAGGCCGAGAGCGGCCACGGTGAGCACTGTGATCTCGCCCAGGGTGTCGAACCCGCGAAAGTCGACGAGGATCACGTTGACGACGTTGGAGCCGCCGCCCTCGGACACCGCACGGGCCAAGAACTCATCGGACACCGGGCGTGCGGTTCGAGAACCAGATGCCACCAGGGCAAAGACGAACACGAACACGCCGACCGACGCGGAGATCACCAGGCGGACGGCGCGACCCAACCCGGTGGGCCGCTGACGAAACTCGTTGGGGAGCACCCGCAGCACCAACACGAACAACACGGCGCCGAGGGTTTCGATGCCGAGCTGGGTGAGCGCCAGGTCCGGCGCGCCCCGCAGCACGTACAGCAGCGCCATGCCGTAGCCGACCGCGCCCAAGCACAGCACCGCCGACAGGCGACGTTGGATGGTGGCGGCTGCTGCGGCCGCCACCACGATCAGCGCGGTGAGGGCCACCTCGCCCGGGCTGTCGGCAAAGCGGGGCAGCGCCTGGCCCTGCATCGCCCCGATCAGCGCAAAGCCCGGCACGGTCACCACGGTGACGAGCACGACGCCGACATAGGTGGGCAACGACCCGGACTGGACGATGCCGGTCACCCGGTCGGCCACCCGGTTGAGCAGCCGCAGCACGCCCAAATACCCACGGTCGCCCCAGGTGAGCGATGGCAGCACACCCTGGACCGCCGCAACCTGGCGCCCCCCGGCCACCATCGCCGCACCGAGAGCGATCGTCAGCGCGCTCAGCGCCAGCGGGGTGCTCAGGCCATGCCACAACGCCAGGTGACCCTCAGGGGCCGCGCCGTCGAGGGAGGATGCCGCGGCGTACACCAGGCGGGAGGCCAGGTTGGGAACGACGCCGAGCACGATGGTGAGCGTTGCCAGGATCGCCGCCGGTACCCAGAACGCCGTCGATGGGGCCCCTGCCGGCTGGCCACCGGAGGTGTGGTCATGTTCGGCCGCCGGCAGCGGCGGCGCGCCGGGCACGTCCCTGGTGGTGAACGCCCCGAGGAGAAATCGGCCCGTGTAGGCGAAGGTGAGCACCGAGCCGGCGACGATGCCGGCGAGCACGACCCACTCGCCGGTTCCGGCGTGATGGGAGAACGCTTCGTAGGCGGCCTCCTTGGCGATGAAACCGAACAGAAGCGGGATGCCGGCCATCGACAGGCCCGAGACGATCGCCACCCAACGGGGACCACCCCAGCCCGGCCCCCAGGCGCCCAGCGCCCGGATGTCGCGGGAGTGGGCCTGGTGGTCGATCACCCCAACCACCATGAACAGCGGCGCCTTGAACAAAGCGTGGGCGATGATCAACACGACGCCGGCGAGCGTGGCCTCTGGGCGTCCGGCCCCGAACATCACCATCAAAAATCCGAGCTGGCTGACCGTCCCAAACGCCAGCAGTCGCTTGAGGTCGGTCTGGCGCAGCGCCCGGGCCCCGCCGGTGATCATCGTGATCAGCGCCACGCTCAACACGACCGGACGCCAGAACCCCACGTCGGCGAAGGGCGGCGCAAACCGGGCGACCAGGTACACGCCCGCCTTCACCATCGTCGCCGAGTGCAGGTAGGCCGAGATCGGCGTCGGCGCGACCATCGCTCCCGGCAGCCACGACGAGAACGGGAACTGCGCCGACTTGGTGAAGGCACCGATCAGGATGCAGACCAGGCCAACGCTGACCGTGGTGCCCGAAGGTGGCGACGCAACGATGGCCGACAGCTCGTAGGTGCCGGCCGCCTGGCCGACCAGGATCAGCCCGACCAGCATCACCAGTCCGCCGGCCGCGGTCATCAGCAACGCCTGTAGCGCCGACGAGCGGGCCTCGGGGTCCCGGTCGGACCAGCCGATCAACAGGTAGCTGGTGATCGAGGTCAACTCCCAGCACACGTAGAGCCACAGCAGATTATCGGCGGTCACCAGGCCCAACATCGCCCCGGCGAACAGGGTGAGCAGACCCGCCAGGCGGCCCAGGCCCGGCGTATCGGGGTTGAAATAGCGGCTGGCGTAGACCTGGATGAGCACCCCGATGCCGGCGACGAGTAACACCATCACCAGGGAGAACGCGTCCACGCGCAAGCTGACCGCCAGGTCGAGCCCGCTCACCCAGTTGATCGTCTCGCTCACCGCGGTGCCGTCGAGAATTCCTCCGGCGCGCGCCAGTACCCAGACCAGCACGGCCGCTGGCGGGATGGCGGCCACCCAGAACACCCGACGATCGTCGGAGCGTCCCAGGCCCAGCAGCGCCGCGCCGAAGCACAGGTGGACCAACAGCAATACGGTCAGCGGGGGCCTCCAACCAGAGATGCCCGCCGCGCACCTGATGAGGGGGCCGCTGGGGCGGTCGAGTCGGTGCTGGCCAAGTGGGAAATCCTAGCCGACAGGGCGGAAAACCGGCACCCCGACGCGTCGGACCGAACCGGGGCCAATGCCGCCGGTCGGGTCGACTACGGCGTCTCGGGTTCGCTGTCGCCGCTCGGGTAGATGACGAATCGCACCGAGGTTCCGCCATCGACCGGGCTGAACTCGGCCTCGTCGGCGAACGCGTCGATGATGCCGAGGCCGAACCCGCCCTCGCGCTTTTGCACCTCGGGTGCCGACACGTCGGGAAGCGAGGTGTCGATCACCGGATGGGAACCGGTCGTGGCCAGGAATCCGCCGCCCTGGTCGAGGACCGATACCTCGACGCGATCGGGGCTGAGACAGCACCGCAGCCGCAAGGCCTCGGGGGTGCTCTGCTCGGCGTGGGCGGTCACCGCGTTGGCGACCACTTCGGTCAGCACCAGGCGCAGCTTGTCCAGGTCCTCGGCCCCCATCGTGGCGGTCAGCCGGGCCACCTGTTCCACCCGGCGCCGCACCATCGCCAGGCTGGCCAGATCAGCCGGGAAGTAGAACTCGATCTCCACCGGTTTGGCGGGCGGAACGGTCAGCACCTTGTCGTCGACCACGCTGTCGTCGACCACGCTGCGATCAGCTCCGGGGCGCGCCGAGCCGTTGGCCTCGTCCGGTGAGGACTGATGCGCTCGGTTGCGGGACTGCACACGACCCCTTTCTGCGCCCCCAATCTAGGCCCACGACCCCCCTGTTGCGGCCACTCCGCCATTATTCTCAGAAAGCGGTGGGGCGTGACTGTCGGAGTCGATCCGTAGCCTGGGGGACCCATGCTCGCTCTCGGCCCCCACAGCGCCACCGCCGACCGCCTCTCCGGCGATGTCGTTGCCACCAGCGTCGCCCTCCCGCCGGCGTTGGCCCACCTGGAGGGCGACCCCCGGATGGCAGGGGTGTTGTCGGTCCCCGGCCGCCCGGGGTACACGGCGGGGCTCGCCACCCCGCTTCCCGATCGCCTGTCCGCACTGGCCGAGCCGCCGTTTTGGGCCCACCAGGCGGCGGCGATCGACCTGCTCCGGGCGGGCCGCCACACCGTGATCGCCACCGGCACCGCGTCGGGCAAGTCCCGGTGCTACCAGGTGCCGATCGCCGAGGCGGTCACCGAGCCCGGCGTCGGGGCCACCGCCCTGTTGATCTATCCCACCAAGGCGCTCGCCCAGGACCAGCTCAGGGCCCTCGGCGACTTTGGCGTCGGGGAGCTGTTGGCGGCCGCCGTCGACGGCGATGCCGGCCCCGAGGAGCGCTCCTGGGCCAGGAGCTCGGCCCGGGTCGTGTTGACCAACCCGGAGATGCTCCATCACGGGTTGCTGGCCCACCATCGGCGCTGGGCCCGGTTGTTTCGCAACCTGGCCTACGTCGTCGTCGACGAGCTCCATCTGCTGCGGGGCATGTTCGGGGGCCACAGCGCCAACGTGCTTCGACGCTTGCGACGGGTGGCAGCGCTCTACGGCGCCGACCCGACGTTCGTGTTCACCTCGGCGACGATCGGCCGGCCCGGCGAGCTGGCGGGGGCGCTGATCGGCGAAGAGGTCGACGTGATCGATGACGACGCCTCCCCGACCGGAACCCGCACCCTGGTCGTCTGGAACCCGCACGCCGAGCGCTCCGGCGGCGGCGCCCCAACCCAGTCGCTCACCGAAGCCACCGCCGCCATCGCAGCGGCGCTGGTCGCCGGCGGGCACCGCACGTTGGCCTTCACCCGGTCGCGGAAGGGTGTCGAGCTCGCCTGGTCCCGGATGCGCCAGCTGCTCGACCCCGAGACGGCCGCCCTGGTTCACCCCTACCGGGCCGGGTACCTGAGGGAGGAGCGGCGCGAGATCGAGGCCGAGCTGTTCGCTGGGCGCCTGCGGGGCGTCGTGGCCACCTCAGCACTCGAGCTGGGCATCGATGTCGGGTCCCTCGACGCCGTCGTGTGCGGCGGGTTTCCCGGCACGGTGGCCTCCTTCGCGCAACAGATCGGTCGGGCCGGGCGGGGCGCCGGTGCGTCGGTGGCGGTGTTGGTGTGCGGCGAGGACCAGCTCGACCAGTGGATGGCCCGGCACCCCCGTGACCTGCTCGAGCGGGTGCCCGAACCGGCGGTCGTCAACCCGGCCAACCCGTACGTGTTGCACCCGCACCTGCTGTGCGCCGCCCACGAGTACCCGCTGCGACCCGCCGACGACCGATTTTGGGTCGGCGAGCTGGACGAGGCGGTCACCACCCTCGCCCGCAACGGGGCACTCACCGTGCGCCGGCGGGGTCGAGGCGCCGGCCGCGAGGTGGTGGCCACCTGGGCGGGCACCCGCTGGCCGTTTTCGCTGGTCGGCCTGCGGTCCAGCGATCTCGCCGAGGTGGAGATTCGCTGCGGGCCCGACCTGATCGGCACGGTCGGCGCCGGTCGGGCGCCCGAGACCGTTCACGAGGGCGCCATCTACCTGCATCGCGGCCGGGCCTGGCGGGTGATCGAGCTCGACCTCGACGCCCGGTTGGCCACCGTGATCGAGGACCCCGGCGACACCTACACGCTGGCCCGAACCACCTCCGACGTGCGGCTTCTCGAGGTTCCGGAGGGGCGGCCACTCCTGGCCGAAACAGGGACACCCGATGCCGGCACCGGGCGGGTGCGGGTGGCCCCGGTGCTGGTGACCAGCCGGGTGACGGGCTATCAGCGACGGGCGGTGGGCAGCCACGACAACCTGGGCACCACACGCCTTGAGCTGCCGCCCCAGGAGCTCGAGACCCGGGCGGTCGTCTTCACCTGGGACGACGACGATCGCCGATCGAGGGCCGCACTCGACGCGGGCTGTGACGCCGCCACGCTGCCGGGGGCGCTGCACGCTGCCGAGCATGGCGCGATCGGCATGTTGGGCCTGTTCGGGCTCTGCGATCGCTGGGACGTCGGCGGGCTGTCGACCGCCGACCACCCCGACACCGGTGGGCCCACCGTGCTGATCCACGACGGCTATCCCGGCGGTGCCGGCATCGCCGAGTTGGCCGAACGCGTCGCCGAGGAGCACCTGGCCGCCACCCGCACGGCGATCGCCGAGTGCACCTGCGAGGCCGGCTGCCCCTCGTGCGTGCAGTCACCCAAGTGCGGCAACCTGAACGAACCGCTCGACAAGGCAGGAGCACTCATCGCCATCGACGCCCTGCTCGGCCGCTGACAGCGGCGTCGAGACCGGGGCGATCGACCCCGCTGTAGGGTTGGTCAGGGCCATCGCCGGCCATCGCCGGCCATCGCCGGCCTCCCACGACCGAGCAACCGACCGAAGGGCTCCCGATGAGCGCGTTTCACGACCTGGAGATGACGTCGATCACCGGCGAACAGATCTCGTTTTCGAGCTTTGCCGACAAGCTGGTGCTCGTTGTCAACGTCGCCAGCTATTGAGGCCTCACCGGCCAGTACGCAGGTCTGCGTACCCTCGATTCCAACAATGACGACCTGGTGGTGTTGGGCGTGCCCTGTAACCAGTTCGGTGCCCAGGAGCCCGGGACCGACCAGGAGATCCTGGCCTTCGTCACCGAAAACTACGGCGAGCCCTTCCAGCTGCTGTCCAAGGTGGACGTCAACGGCGACAACGCCGCCCCGCTATATCAACTCCTGCGCAACGCGCTGCCCAGGGAGGACGGCGTCGGCGACCTCACGTGGAACTTCACCAAGTTCCTCGTCGACCGTGACGGCACCCCGCTGAAGCGCTACGAGCCCCAGGTCGAGCCGGAGGAGATCGGCGTCGACCTGCCCAACTTCGTCTGAGGGCTTCGGGCTACGACGACCGCCCGACCAGCGCTCGGCTCCGTCACGCAGCCGGTCAGCCGCCCAACGACTCGACGCGGATCACCAAGCGCTCGGCGACCTCGGGGTCGCCGAGCATGGGGCCCACCAGCGGCAACCCGGTGACCAGCCGTTGATGGCAGGTGACCGTGACCAGCGAGCCCACCGAGCGGGACCCGCTGAGCTCGGCAGAAAACCCGGACCCGCCCTCGGCTGCCGACGCACCGGCGGCCGTGACCGCCGCAGCGTCGGGTCGCACCATCGCGTGGCGGGCCGCAACCCCGCAGCGGTGGGTGAGCGCAATGCGGTCGCGTGCCAGCAGCGCCGCTTGGATGACGAGCAACGTCACGATCACCAGCACCGGCAACAACGCCGCCAGCTCGACAGTCGATTGACCGCCGCAGGACCGTCGATGTGGACCACTCCGCCAATGCGGCCGACCAGCCGGTGGCGGGCTGGTGGAACTGGCCGCCACCGGGTGGCCCACCGCGGCACCTCGGGGCCTCACCCGACCCGGCCGGTGACCCACCGGAACACCCGGTCGAACAGCGCACCGACCACGTCCGTCGAGCTGGCCCAGGCCAGCACCAGCAACGCCAAGGTGGCGATGCCCACCACCAACAGCGCATACTCGACCGTGCTCTGGCCCCTGGCCAGGTGGCGGCGGGCAAACAGGATCTGTGGCTGAACCCACCGGGTTGGTCGGCGGTGTGGACCTGCGCCCGCGTCCCGGGCCGGGGTTGCACCCCGGTAGGTCGAGGCCGGCGTGGCCGAATGCGGCGAGATCGGTTGCTTCATCGCTGACATGGGAATACTCCTTGTGGTTGGTCCCGGCCGGTTGGCCGAGGGGTAGTTGGGGGGTTCAGGGGACGGTGGTGCTCAGCTGGCGGAGCGACACCAGGGCCAGCGGCCCAAACGTGGCGATCATCAGTGCCGGGAGGATGCACAACACCAGCGGCCCCAGCAGTCGCACCGGCAACCGCCTGATCTGCTCCTCGGATCGTCGACGGGCCAGCTCGCGCTGCTGATCGGCGCACCGGGCCAGCACGGGCAACGACGAGGATCCGGTCCGTTCGGCCGCGCCGAGCGCCGCCCCGAGTGGTGCCAACGGATGGTCGGAGCTGCGCCAGGCGCCGAGGACCCCCGACACCGACTCACCGCGCCCCAGGCTTCGACGGGCGCTGCGCAGGTCGGAGGCGAGCGCTCCGGGTGCGACATCGGCCACGCCGAGCAGGGCGCTGCGCACGGTCAACCCGGCGGACAGTGCGACGACGAACAGGTCGGCCACCTCGGGCACGTCGGCGAACCGGGCGGCCTGCTCGTTGGCGCGCCGACGCCGCTCGGCCAGGTGGCGCCGGGTCCACCAGACCCCGACACCGATCGCCAGCATCGGGTGCACCGCCAGAGCGACGACGGCAGCGATTACCCAGCGCCGAAGCGACCGTTGGCGTGCGATCAATGCCGGGCTGCGTCGGTGGTCGGGGGCGCGCCCGGCGCCCCGGGCCCACAGGCCCCCCCCCCCCAACAGGGCCGCCGGCGCTGCGGGGGGGCTCGGCGGGGCCGGAGCGGGCGGGCCCCGGGGGACGGGAGGCCCCTGCCCCAGGCGGCCCCCGCCAGTTCGAAGGCGAGCGCACCCAACAGTGCCATGACGCCGCCCGGCGAGGCCAACGCGCCAAGCAGCCGAGGGTCGACCATCGAGCCGAGCGCCAGAAACAGCGGCGGGAGGGCGGCGAGCACCCAGGCGGAGTAGCGGGCCTGGGACGTTTGGGCAGCGAGTTCGGCGCTGACCGCCGTGCGGTCGCGTACGGTGCCGGCGACACCGTCGAGCGCATCGGCGGTTCGACCCCCGTGGCGGGCGGCCATGCGCAGCGCTGCCACCAGCAGCGCTCGTTCGGCCGACCCGCCGACCCCAAATGCCCTCAGGGCGTCGTCGACTGGTTCGCCCCGACGAAGCAACGTGCCCATGGCGGCCAGGTCGGCGCCCAGCGGCTCGGCCGTGGTCGTGGCGCCGACAAGCGACTCGGGCAGCGACGCCCCCGATCGCAGCTGGGCGGCCAACCGTTCGGCCAGCTCGCCCACCGCCCCCTGCTCGTCATCCACCCGGCGGGCCCCGGCCCCCGCGTCTGTGCGCCAGCGGCCTCGGCGCTGGCCACCACCCGCTCGATCGGTCTCGCCAGGGCGCGTGCGTGCTCGACGGCTCGGGTGACCGGTGGCCAGGACCACGGCCGTCACCGCTGCCCCCGCCACCAGCACCGCCATCGCCCACGGTCCCAGACCGCCGCTCATCGGCCGACCGCCTCGATCTCGACCCCGGGGGTGAGTTCCTCGAACTCGGGGGATTCGGCCGACCCGGCCACGCGCCACACGCCGGTGACCGATCGGGCGCCGTCGCCCCGCCGGGCCACGCCGACGAGGACGTCGATGGCCGCATGCAGGCGGCGACGGATGCCGGCGACGCCGAGGCCGGGTGCCCCGAGCAGCGTCATCGATTCGAGCCGGTCGAGTGCCTCGGCCGGCGAGCCGGCGTGCACGGTGGACAGGCCGCCGTCGTGCCCGGTCGACAGGGCGGTGACCAGGTCGGCCGCCTCCCCGCCCCGCACCTCGCCGACGATCAGTCGGTCGGGGCGCAGCCTCAGTGCGGTGCGCACCAGGTCGCCCAGCTCGACCGAACCCGACCCCTCGGCGTTTGCCCGGCGGGCCTCCAGACGCACCAGGTGGCGGCCGGGCGGAGCCAGTTCGGCGGTGTCCTCGACGACGACCAGCCGCTCCTCCGGAGGCAAGCGGGCGCACAGGGCGTCGAGGAGGGTGGTCTTGCCCGCCCCGGTTCCACCGAACACAACCGTGTTGTACCGGCGAGCGATCACCGCTTCGAGCGCAGCCTCCACCCGGGGCGACGCGAACCGGTCGAGCGGCACCGCCCGAACCTCGAAGCGACGGTAGGCGAGCACGGGGCCGCCGAGGGCCACCGGCGGAACAACCACCGCCACACGCGTGCCGTCGGCCATCGCAGCATCGGCGATGGGCAGCGCGGGGTCGACGCGCCGACCGAGCGGTCCGAGCGTGCGCTCGACCAGCCGGGCGACATCGCCCGCATCGAGGACGACCGAGGTGCGCTCGAGGGCACCGGCGCGTTCGATCCACACCGGCCCGGGGCCGTTGACCAACACGTCGGTCACGCCGGGCGTCGCGAGCAGAGCGGCAACCGCCCCAAGTCCGACCAGCTCGGCGTGAACGCCGCTGAGCAGCTCGGCGCTCTCAGCCTCGTCGATCAGCGGGTCGGCGCGATGAAGCACCGCTTTGACCTCGTCGAGCGTCCAGTCCCCGTCGGGTCGGCTGGCTTCGAGCAGCTCACGCACCCGGGCGATCAGCGGCGGCGACACCGCCGCCGCGCCCAGGCGGGCCCGGTTCCGCAGGACATCGGCATCGCCGGTCATGTCACACCCCCGAACACCGAGCCGGCCCGGCGGGCGGTGGGCACAACGTCGACAAGCTGGCGCTCCAGGCGCCGAGGCAGTCGCGAGGTCAACAATCCGGAATCGGTCGCCCGGGCGACCGCCGGGTCGATCTCAACGGTACCCACCACCGGCGCGCCGACGGTCGTCTCCAGGTCGGCCGCCACCAGCGCCCGCCGAGGCTCACGCAGAAACACGATCGCGTCGGCGGCCAGGTCGAGCCGACCGAAGCGGCGCAACGCCAGGTAGCAGGCCCGCACGACGACGATGTTGGTCGCAGCCGCTCGCACGGCCTGGCGGCTGAGGTCGGCCCCGTAGGCGAGGCGGAGGGCGCCCGGGGCAGGCGCCGGGACGCCCGCATCGACGAGCACCAGATCGGCCAAGCCGTCGATCGCGCCCCACAGTTCGACCACCCGGGATGGGCGGGCCACCTCGGGGGCATCGGTCGGCCGAGGCCGAACCGACGGCGGCCCGCCGCCCCGGGGGATGAGCGTCAACCCATCGATGACCTCGATCGCAGTTCTTCCCAGCGCCTGTGGGGACGCCCGGGACCCGAGCCAGTCGAGCACCCCAACCGAGCCAACACCCTCGACGCCGAGCACCGCCGGCTGATCGCCGGCAAGGTCGACGATCGCCACGCTGGCACCGTCATGTCGGAGGTGCGCCAGCGCCAGAGCGGCGACTGTCACGCTGAGGCCCTGGCCCCCTTTGGGGGACCACACGGTGATCATGGGACAACTCCTGAACCGTTCGACCGGTGGTGGTCGAGCACCTCTCAGCATCCCCATGCGACACGACCGTGTCATTGGGCCGCCCTCCCCGGGCCGGTCGCACCGGTCGGCTCACCCGGGGGCAGACGCGAATCGGACCCGGCCATCTGGCCGGGCCCGATTCGATTGCGTGTGGCGGAGGTGGACGGGAATCGAACCCGCCGGACGGGGATCGCCCGTCCCACCCGCTTTGAAGGCGGGGGGGCCCACCAGGTACCCGGACACCTCCACGACTGTGATTACCGAACGGCGCGATCGCTGCGCTGTGCGACGGGAGGCCGCTCGGCCTCCGAGTCGTCGGACCTTAGACGGCCAGCAGGTCGCGGGCACCGGTGTCCGAGGACGGATGGCGCAGCTTGCTCATCGCACGGGCCTCGATCTGGCGAATGCGCTCCCGTGTGAGGTTGAAGTGCTCCCCTACCTCCTCGAGGGTGCGGGGCTCGCCCCGGTCGAGGCCGAAGCGCAGCTTCAGGATCTCGCGCTCGCGCTGGTCGAGCGGGGACAGCAGCCGGGAGATCTCCTCGGGCAGCAGCGCTGTGGCGGCCACCTCGAAGGGGGACTCGGCCGAGCGGTCCTCGACCACGTCGCCCAGTTCGGCGTCGCCGTCCTCGCGAAGCGGCTCGGACAGCGACAGCGGCTCGGCGGCGAAGCGCAGCGCCTCGGTCACCTTCTCCTCGGGCATCTCAACCTCGGCGGCCAACTCGAGCAGGGTGGCCGGACGGCCCAGCTTCAGCTCGAGGCGGGCACGGGCCTTCTGCAACCGGGCCAGGGTGTCGCCCGCGTGAACCGGCAGACGGATCGTGCGGCCGGTGTTGGCGATGCCGCGCGTGATCGCCTGGCGGATCCACCAGGTGGCATAGGTGGAGAACTTGAAGCCCTTGCGCCAGTCGAACTTCTCGACGGCGTGCATCAGGCCGAGGTTGCCCTCCTGGATCAGGTCGAGCAGCGGCAGTCCGGACGCCTGATACTTCTTGGCGATCGACACGACGAGACGAAGGTTCGACTGCACGAAGGTCTGCTCGGCGGCGTCACCCTTGCGGGCGGCGCGCCGAAGCTCGCGCTTCTTGGCCGGAGTCAACGTGACCTCGGGGTTGTCCAGTTGGCCGCGCGCGTCGGCGCCCTTTTCGATCACCTGGGCGAGGCGCACCTCGTCGTCCTTGGTGAGCAGCGGATACTGGCCGATGTCGGTGAGGTAGAGGCGGACAAGGTCCTCCTCGTCGCGCTCTACGCGATCTTTCGCCACGTGGTTCCTTTCGGTGCTGAGAGTGAGTGCTGAGTGCTGGTGCGGGGTTCGGGTGAACGGCCAACCGGCTCCTCGGCCAAAACATCGCTGCGGTCGCGTTGGGTCGCACTCTGGACGACGCGACATTGCGGTGCTGCTGGTCGTGACAGGGGTTGGGGTCGGGCGCCCAAGCGGGAGCATGGGTCGGTCGGGTGTGCCATTCCGGCCTGGGCAATGTGCAGGATACGTTCGACGTCAAGGGGCATCCCACCCCGGGGAGCCGTCAAGCGTGCTCCGAACGGCCTGCGCTCACTGCGGCTCGACCCATGCCGACAGCGTGGCGGTGGCGGTCGGGCTGCACCCGAGCGCACCCAACTTCCCACTCACCGCAAGGAAATCGGAGGTGGCGTCGCCCAGCGAACGCTCGGCGTTTCGCCGCACGACGACGCCCGCCGGCCCGTCGGCCAGCCGCACCAGGGTGCGATATCCCACCATCAGCCTGGGCAATATCATTTGTGCGGCGACCCCCAAAGCGGCCACTGACGTCGGTTCATCCCACCGCTCACCGTCGGTCGGCCCCAAGGCGCGGTCGGCGGCGAGCACCTCGCCGATGAGCCCCCCCAAGGGGTCGTCGGCCCCGGCCGGGGGTGGCGGATCGGCGGCAGCACCGTCGAGGCCTCCACGCCGGGCGGGCCACAACTCGCGCCATTGCTCGGCGCGCCAGCCATGGTGAGCGCTCACCGGGCCGAGCGCTGCGGTCACCCCATCGACCGTGGCTGCGACCGACCAGCGGCCCACCGACACACAACATTGATGCTCGGCCCAGGCCAAGCTCAGCGTCCAGGCGGCCAGGTCGTCACCGGTCATGGGGTCGAGACGTGACGGGCGGCGTCGTGGGCATCGCCGAGCAGATCGAGCAGGTTCACCCCGACGCCGGCGTCGGCGGCGATCGACCCGGCGACCTCGTCGAACGCTGGACGAGCGCGCCCGGCGACGTAGAGGCGCGCCGGTCCGGCCGCGTCGAGCGCGGTCACCGCCGCCTCGCCCCACTCGTCGTAGACGGCGTCGGAGGAGCAGACGATCGCCAGCGATGCGCCGCAGTCGACAAACGCGCTCGCCAGCGCCTCGGGGCTGTCGAACCCGGCGTTGTCCAGCGCCTCGATACCGCCCGCCTCGAAGGCGTTGCGGGCCCAGGAGGCTCGGGCGGTATGGACCGCCGCCGGGCCGAGGTTGGCCAGAAATACCCGGGGGCGGGCGCCGGTTGCGGCGAGCGTGTCGTCGCTGCGCTGACGCAGCGCCTCCCAGCCCTCGGCCCAGCGCACCGGCGTCAGCGGGGCGGGCAGCACGGTGGCCGGGGTGAGCGGCGCTGCACCGTCGGCCGAGTGGGGCCAGGCGGCGAGCGCCGCCCGGCGCAGCTCGTCAAGGTCGCGGGAGGGGCGGTGCACCGGTTCCTCGTCGAGCAGCGGGAACTCCGACACGCCGGTGATCGGCCGAGCCCGGGTCGCCACCTGCTCCAGCGTTGCGGTGCGTTCACGGGCGATCTCGTCGCCCCACCACCCGGAGGTGAGCGCCGCCACCATGCCCCCACGTCCCTCGATCTGTTGGAACGTTTCCCAGGCTGCAGTGCACAGCGAGTCGGTCAGCGACTCGACGTACCACGACCCCCCGGCGGCGTCGACGACCCGTCCCAGCCCGGATTCCTCCTGGGCGAGCAGCTGGGTGTTGCGGGCCATGCGGCGGGCGAAACCGTCGCTGTGCCCGCCGAGCGACGCGTCAAACGGCGCCACCGTGATCGATTCGGCGCCGCCGAGCGCGCCGGCCACGGTGGCGGCGGTGCCGCGCAGCAGGTTCACCCATGGGTCCCGTCGGGTGAGCATCGCCGAGGAGGTCCGTGCGTGCACCGAGGCGGCGGCGGCCGCTTCGCTGGCCCCGGCCGCCAGCGCGAGGTGGCTCCAGCACCGGCGGGCGGCGCGCAGCAGCGCGATGCCTCCCCAGATGTCTGCGTCGAGGGCGACCGTGATCGTGACCTGGGCCAACGCCTGGTCCAGGCTCAGCCCACCGTCGGTCACCGCATCGAGCACCTGGCGGCCGGTGGCCAGCATCGCCGCCAACTGTTGGGTCGGCGTGGCCCCGGCCTCGGCGTAGGTGCCGGTGTCGATACCGAGGGCGCTGACGTCGGGAAAGGCCTCATGGGTGCGGGCGGCCAGGCGTCCCGCAGCAGCAAGCGCTTCGTCGATCCCACCGGGCAGGGTGCCGGCGGCGGCCAGGGCGCCGATCGGGTCGGCCCGAAACGCGCCCAGCGCCTCTGAGGGGTCGATGCCCCGCCGCTGCCAGACCCCCACCAACAGCTCGGCGGCACACTCGAAGGAAGCGCCGGCGTCGAGCGCCACCGGAGCCGCCTCCAGGACGACTCCTTCGAGCGCAGCGTCGAGGGCGTCGACCTCCAGGGCGAGCAGGCCGTCCACGCCGGCGGCGGCCTGCCAGGCCTCGTCGCCAGGCGCGAGGCCGCGGCGGGCGGCCTGGTCGAATCGGATGGTCAGGCTGGACGCCCCACCGGTCAGGTCGCCGAGGGCGTCGGCAGACGCCGTCCCCGGGTCGGCCGCGTCGATCACGCAGCGGATGTCCCAGGTGCCCTGGGCTCGACCGGCCGGGGCCACGCCCCGGGTGAAGGGCGCCTGGCCGGGAAACCCGGCGGCGTCGGCGACCGTCCCCACGGGGCGCTGATAGAGCGGCCCCACCTCGATCCCGTCGCGCCGGGTGGTGACGATCGTGTCGATCGGGCGGCCGCGCAGCGTCTTGTCGACCAGGGCCAACCATTCGCTCTCGTCGGGCGCTTCGAAGGCTGCGGCCAACTCGTCGAGCTCCGGCTCGACATCGGTCGCCGGGCCATCCTTGGGCGGTTCGGCTGTTCCCATGGTTCACTCCTCGGCTCCGACGAACCCCCAGCGTAGAGAACGGCGGTTCCGAGCACGAAGGGGGCCGTCTCGGCCTCGGAATCTAGGATCGCCTGTCAGGTCCCCCGACAACCCCCGGAGCCCCTTCGTGTTCGCCCAGATCCTCGCCCAGACCCCCAACTACACATCCGTCGACACGGCACTTCTCATCGTGCGCGTCGTCTTCGGCCTCACCTTGGCCATGCACGGCTGGCAGAAATTCTTCACCGGCGGGCGCATGCCCGGTACCGCCGGGTGGTTCGACGGCATGGGGATGAAGCCGGGCAAGGTGATGGCCCCGCTGGCCGCAAGCACCGAGATCGGGGCGGGTTTGGGCTTCGCGATCGGGCTGCTGACGCCGCTGATGTCGGCCGGCTGTGTCGGCATCATGTTGGTGGCCGCTTGGACGGTGCACCGCGAGGAGTTCTTCATCGTCAAGGGCGGCTGGGAGTACAACATGGTGCTCGCCACCGGCACGGTCGGCGTGGCCATGATCGGCCCGGGACGGTTCTCCCTCGACCGGACGTTCGGCTTCGACGGCACGCTCAGCGGCTGGCTCGGCCTGGCCCTGTCGGCCGGCCTCGGCATCGTCGGCGGTGTGAGCCTGCTCGCCGTCTTCTACCGGCCTCCGGCCCCCGAGTCCGATACTGCACCATGAACGATTGGAAACATGAGCGGTCGGGAGCATGAGTAGCCGGGAGGCGAGCAACCGGGACCTGGGTCACCGGAGGGGCCGCTCGGGCCTGCAGGGTGTGCTCGACCGTCTCGGCGCGTGGAATCGCAGCCCGCGTAACCCCGCCGAACACCACGAGCTGAGCACCAAGGATCTCGGTCGGCTTCACCGGGTGTTCGCCCGGCTGACCGATGCGCCCGAGCTGTCCGAACGTCGCCGGATCGCCGCCGAGCTGGTCACGATGTGGGCCGAGGACGTGCCGTCGGCCCGCCCCAACCTGCTGACGGCGTTGGCCCAACGGGCCCTTCCCGGCGCCGCCCAACGAGCCGATCTGGCCGCGCTGGGCAGCTCGACGCCAACCAGCGCCGACCAACAGGTCCTTCTCGATCTGCTGCGGGACGCCCAGCGGGCGATGCGCATGCCGGTCGACCCAATCCTCGACGAGCTGTGCGCGGCGCCGGGAGGGGTGCGCTTCCTTATCGAGCTGCGCGCCGCCGCCCTCGAGCTGGCCACGGGTGAGGCCGGCGCCGAGGCCGATCCGCCAGCGGCCGCCCTGGAGGCGTGCCTGCTCGCTCGCCTGCGGGTGTTGATGACGCCCTCGTTGATCGAGATGCGGCGCTTGGACTGGGAGACGCCGGCCAGCCTGTTGCAGCGGGTGGCGGTACTGGAGAAGGTCCACCCGATCGACTCGATCGACCAGCTGCGCGACCGCCTGGACGAGGACCGGGCGGCGTTTGCGCTGTTCCACCCGGGCATGGACGACGAGCCGCTGGCCTTCGTGTGGGTTGCCTTCACCCTCGGCGTCCCCGACTCACTCGACCCGATCACCGACCCGGCTGCGCCCAGCGTCCCGCTCGAAAAGGCCGATACCGCCGTGTTCTGGAGCATTTCGGCGTCACAAACGGGGCTGTCCTCCCTGGGCCTGGGCAACGAGCTGATCAAGGCGGCGGTGCGCGAGCTGCGTGTGTCGCAGCCCTCGTTGAGCACCTTCGTCACCCTGTCGCCGATCCCAACCCTGGCCGCTCACGTCCTCGAGACGGTTGCGGACGGCGACGCACTGGGAACGAACCGCTCGGTCGACGACGTACAGCGCCTGCTCACCGACGAGGTCTGGTTGGTCAGCCACGAAGCCGACGAGCTGGCCTCCCCACTGCTGGGCCTGGCCGCGCGGTACCTGACCGACACCGGCGCCACCGGACGCTCACCCGACCCCGTCTCCAACTTTCATCTGGGTAACGGCGCCCGACTGATGCGGCTGTGCTGGGCGGCCAACCGGAGCCCCCAGGGACTCGGCCAGTCGCTGGGCGTCATGGCCAACTACCTGTACGAGCCGCAGGAGGTCAGCGATCGCGCTCGTCACTACCGGGGTCAGGGTGTTGTGAGTGTTGGCGATGAGGTGGCTCGCCTTTTCGAGGGATCAAGCGAATGAGCGAGGCTCGCACGCGTTCCGGGGCCCGTTGGTCGGTATTGGGGCCCACCGGCTTCTCGTCGTCGTCCCCCCGACCGCTTTTGCCGACGACGTCGGCCGGTTGAACCGCGACGGCGGTCAGTCCTGAGCTCACCACCTCGTGGCGCTGGAGGAACGCCGACAGGAACGCTTGGATGATCGCAGCCAGGGGCAGCGCCAGCAGCGCTCCAACCGGGCCGATCAGGCTGGCGCCGGCGATCACCGACCCGAAAGCCACCGCCGGGTGGATGTCCATGGTGCGTGCGGTCACCCTGGGGGCAAACAGGTAGTTCTCGATCTGTTGGTACACCGCGAAATAGATCAGCAACCCCAGCGCAGCGATCGGGTTGTTCACCAGGGCGATGAGCACCGGGAGTGCACCGGCCAGGTAGGTGCCAACCACCGGCACGAACTGCGACAGGATGCCCATCCACAGCGCAAGCGCCAGCGCATAGGGCACGCCGAGCAGCTCGAGCGCAATCCAGCTGAAGACCGTCGACAACGCCGCCAGTACCAGGCGGCTGTACAGGTAGCCGCCGGTCTTGGCGATCGCCAGCTCCCACAGGTCGAGCACCATGCGTTGGTGATCCTGTGGCAGGCGGGAGCAGATCGTGTTCCGGAACTTGGGCCCGTCGGCGGTCAGGTAGAAGGCGAACAGCCCGATCGTCAGCAGCCGGAACACCGCGCCGACCGCCGTCGCCGACAGGGTGACCACCCGGCCGCCGACGTTGGTGGCCATCTTGGACAGGTCGCCCTGATAGGTCTCGATTTGTCTCACCAGGTCGTCGGAGGTGACCTCGGTGTTGAAGCGGGTGTTCACCCAGTCCGTGACGTCCTGCACGTAGCGGGGGGCGTCGTCCACCAGGCGGCTCGCCTCGCTGATCACCAGGTCCACCATGGCGTAGGTCAGCATCGCTCCGCCCAGGACGACGACAACGAACACCAACCCGGTGGCGGCGCCGCGGCGCCAGCCGCGGTCGGCCAACCAGTTGACAGCCGGCTCGACGGCAAAGCTGACGAACAGCGCCACCATCAGCATCAACAACAGGTCGCGAAGCATGTAGATCGTGGCCCGCAAGAGCACCAGGCCGGCGACGGTCAGCGCCGTGTAGATCAGCGCCCGGGGAAACCAGGGTGGGATGCGGTCGCCGAGCGGGCTGTGCGCTGCCTCGGTCCGGGGTTGTTGAAGCTGTGCCCAGCCCGGGTCGTCCAGCACGGCACGATCGCCCTGACCAGGGTGCCGCTGCTGGTCCCCGTCCGCCGAGTGGCTGCCCGGCGAACCCGCTGCTCCCGAGTCGTTGCCGGCGTGAGACTCGTCCGGCGAGGAGTTCGGCGGCGTCTTCGCGTCGTCTGGGTGCGGCTCCGTAGGTTCGCGCGTCTCGCTGCCGGGTTCGGCCTCGTCGCTCATCGCCCTAGCTTCGCAGGTACCGACACCCTCGGGGCACTTGCTGGGGCCGTCTTTGACAGCAGCCGGCTATCGACCGAACATGCCCATCCATTCGGTGGCGTTACGCGGTGCGAACACATAGTTGTGCTTGCGGGTCTCGCCCATCGGGGCAGAGGGTTCCGCCGAGTACATGTGACCCGGAAACAGCACGGTGTCGTCAGAAATGTTGGCCAGCCGCCGGGTGAGGCTTTCGTACAGCGCCGCGGGGTCGCCGCCGGGCAGGTCGGTGCGCCCGCACCCCTCCAGAAACAGGGTGTCGCCCGCGATCAGCTTGCCATCGACCAGAAAGCACTGGCTGCCAGGCGTGTGGCCCGGCGTGTGGATCAGCCTGACCGCCACCTCGCCCACCATCACCACGTCGCCGGAGGTGTGCGTGCGCAGCTGGCTCTCGGGAACCTCGGTGACGATGCGCAGCCATTCCTCTTCGTCAGCTTGGATGTGGACCGGCACGTCGGCGCGTTCGAGCAGTTCTCGCACCCCCGCGATGCCGTGGCCCATCATGTCCCCGCCGCAATGATCGGGGTGATAGTGGGTCACCAGCGCGCCGGTGAGGGTCATCTCGTCGGCCTCAAGCACGTCGACCAGTTCGTTCGGCGCATAGGCCGGGTCGACCAGCACCGCCTCACCGGTCTCACGGTCGCCGATGGCGTACACGAAGTTGACCATCTGCCGGGCGATCGGGTCGTTCTTCGCGAAATCGCGCCCGGCCAGCAGCTGGCGGAAGTACACCCGGTCGGAAGCGGTCGGCGTGGTGGGGGTGGTGTCGGTCGAGTCGCTCATGGCCACCAGTGTGGTCGGCGCGCCGACGAGCGTGCGGCCAGCGGGCCGGGCAGCGGCCGGACACCGCCCATCCCAGCGCGTCGGGTCCCTGCCAGCGAGCGCCTTGGACTATCACTTCGTCGACCATCCAGGGTCGGTTCTAGAGTGACGCACGGAGGGATGGCAGAGCGGACGAATGCGACGGTCTTGAAAACCGTTGAGGTGCAAGCCTCCGGGGGTTCGAATCCCCCTCCCTCCGCCACTCAACCTCCCTATGGGGTGAGGCGAGCTCGTGAGCACCCTCCGGCAGCCAGTTGACCAAGGTTGAGTGAACGAGCAGTGACCGTTGACAATCCACCGGTCGACGGGACCGCCACTCCCCGCCGAGAAGCGGTGCCTACTCGCCGAGGATCCGGGCCCTCTGTTCGGCGAACTCGGCCTCGGTCAGCAGCCCGAGGTCCTTCATCGCGACGAGCTGGGAGAGCAATTCCACCGGGTCCTTCTGCGGGCCGCCATGCATGAGCGGGGCGCCGACGCCGGCAGCTCCGGGTGTGATCACCATGGCGCCGTTCTGCTCGGCCCACTGCGTAGCGATGGCCTGGGTGTCGGCCGTGGAGGCGCCGCTGGTCGCCGACGTGATGAGCTGCTGGATGAAGTCGATCTGCCCCGCCGACTTGCCCTTCCCCTGCATCATCGCCGCGATGTTCGGTGCCGGATTACCGTCCAGCATGATGGCGTCGTGTTCGTCGGGGTCGTAGATCACGGCCAAGTGCTGGCCCTCGGTGGGGATCGAGAGCTGCGCGAAACGAAAGCGTTCCTCCACCTCAAAGGCTGGTTCGTCCTGCGGCTCGACACGGAGCGTGAGCTTCAATGCGATCTCGGTGTTGGAGACGACGTTGTCGGAGCCGTGCGTGATGGCCATCCCCCGCTCACCTACGGCGACCACGGTGGCGGAAGCGCGACGTCCGTGCTGCTCGAGCTTCTTGCGTGTGCGGCGACTGGGCTTTCCGAGGATGTATTCACGGGAAACCTATTGCGCCGCGATCCAAGCACGGCAGGGCTCGCTGGCCCCCTGGGAAGAAGGTCACCCCGCAACGATCCGCGTCCAACTCACCTGCGCCATCGGGTCGGAGAACCTTGAGCGGCTCATCAGAGGCGGGCGTGAACAGTCAGGGTGAACCGGTCCAAGACTGACGCGTCTCCTTCCCACGGCCGCCCTTGCTTGAGCGCGATTGAGGTGGTACCCGCGGCGATAACGCTCAGGGTCCAAGTGGTCACACCACCACCGCCCATTGCGCCGCTGGACGGCTCGTAGCCCGAGTTGGTCAGCACCAAGGAATCGCCGGTCACGGGCTCAAACTCCCACCGGTAGCCGGTCGTGGGATTGTCCGCCAGGCGCAGCAGGATCGTGTCGCCGACATCCGCTTCGATCGAGGTGCCGTCCTCAGCGCTGGTCACTTCGATAGTGGCCATGGGCGTCACCCGGTCAGCGAGCCTGGGGTCACACCGTGACGCCGTAGGACTCGTTGAAGAATGCCGCCGCGATGTAAGCGGGCGAGGCATAGCCGAAGCCCTTGTCGCCCCAGCCGGTACCCCAACTATTACGGATGATGAAGCGGCCATTCGGCAGATAACCCACCACCGCGATCGCGTGGCCTCCGCGGACCGTGCCCGGCTGGAATTTATCGAGGATGCCCTTGGTTGCGGTTGCGTTGCCCCACGTAGCGTCCACCGACACGCCAGCCAGGATCGGTCCGTGAGATGCCAGCCACGACTTCCACTTGGTCAGGTTCCGTTGCAGGTTGAAGTACGCGGAGATCTTGCGCTGGGCGGCATCAGCGAAGAAGGCATTCTCGTCGCCGGTGTACATCTTGGTGGCCACGTGGAACGGCAGCACTTTGTCGGTGACCACGCCGTAGTTGCGGGCAGCGTCCATGGCCGCCTTCAAGGATGTGCCTGCCCCCTCGATGAAGGACGTCGGATGCGTCGTGAACTCGTCGGTCTCCTTGGACGCCATCCACACAAACCTCGGTGACAGCGGTTCGCTCTGACCAACTTTGCCCGCTTGAACCATGTGGTACCGCAGCACACCCTCGGCCGTGGCCCAGCCGACGCACGATCCGGTGTTCTCCTGATCACCGATCGTCCACCATTTCTGGCGCCAGTCGACCTTGGCCGGCGGTGCCGCCACCGCTTCCAATGCTCCAGACGCCACCGCGTCCTCAAATTGCCAGTCCTTCTCGGTTTCTGTTGAGGGCACCAGATTGCAGATCCGCTCATGCTTGGGGGGGGACGTCTCCGTTGCCGCACGCTTTCGCTTTGGCTTGGCCGCCACCTTCTTCACCGCGCTCGTGGTCTTGCCCTTCGATCCTGCTGTTTTCGCCATCACCGCTCCCTCGAGTCACCGAGTCTGAGCCAGGGACGTCCCCTGCCCCGCGAGCAGTATTCACCCAGGATACAGTGGATGCAACCACTTCATGATCTCGCTTCGATGCCGGGCGAACCGGGCGCGCCTAGCACTCACCAACTGCTGCGAGGTGGCCACCGTTGAAGTGGTGTCCGTGTGCGGCGATACGGCCAGGCTCGGTTGATGGGTGGACTCGCCGGCCTCGAAACTCGGAGGGTTGGCGGGTTGAGCCGTCGACTCAACCTGCGCCAGGACAACACCGACCGGTGCGTTGCCAACCTGTCGATCGGGCAGGCCGGCCACTCCCACGGGGCCGCCCGGCTGAGACGACGCTCGCTTTGGGATGATTAAAGGTCAGGGGGTGGCCCGTTATCGTCCCAAAGGATCCGTGCCCGCCCTGCTGGGAACACGGGCCCATCGGCCTGCTCGCTCCTTCCGTCTACACCGACCTGCTCGCTCCTTCCGTTCACACAGTGGAGAGACCACCGTCGACGGCGAGGATCTGCCCGGTGACGTAGCCGGCCTCGTCTCTGAGGAGGATCACCACCGGCGCAGCCACCTCCCAAGCCGTGCCCTGCTGGCGAAGGGCCGCCAACGCCTCGGTGCGGCCGGGCCGTCCCCTGCTGGCAAGACGCCCCACTGGAGTGTCGATCAACCCGGGTGCGACCACGTTGGCCCGGATTCCCCGCCGAGCGCCCTCGAAGGCGACGTGGCGTCCGAGGCCGGCCGATGCCCACGTTGAGCACCAGGCCGTCGAGCAGATCCGTCGCCTGGCCCACCGTCGCCTCGCATGCATCGGGTTCGGACACGTCGGCAACGATCACTTTGGCTGTGCCGCCCTCGTCGTGGATGAAGGCGGCGCTGTCCTCGGCAGAGCGAAGGTTCATGTCGGCGCAGGCGACCGGTGCCGGGTCGGTTTGCGCCCGTGGTCACGTCGATCGTCATCGGGGCAGCCCTTCGACGCCGGCTTCTCGGGCGATACGCAGTGAGTTCAGCGTGAAACCGACCAGGTGGTACTGGCCGACGACCATGCACACCTCGATCAGCTGTTGCTCGTCGTACAACTCGGCCAGCCCGGCCCAGGTGTCGTCACCGATGATGCTGTTGGCGTGCAGCTCATCGGCCGCCCGGACCAGGAGTTCGTCGCCCGCCGATCGCTCGACGGCGTCGAACGACGCCAGGGCAGCCATCTCGTCGTCGGTCAGGCCGGCGAGGCGCCCCAGCAGCAGGTGGTGGCCCCATTCGTAATCGGCCTCGGTGTTGGCGGCGGTGCGCAGGATGAGCACCTCTCGGTCCCGGGCGGGCAGCGCCCCGCCGGCCAACAGCATGCCGCCGAAGGCGGACCAGCGCTTGAGCAGCCTTGGATGGTGAGCGAGGGTGGCGAACAGGTTCATGTCGTCAGCTTCGGGGTCGAAGCGGAGCGATCGGACCAGCTCCTCGGTGCGGGCATCGCGGCCCTCGGGAGCCAGCGGCGCGATGCGAGGTGCGTCAGTCACGGTCGTCATCATGACGCGCCCAACGCCAGCATGCTTTCCAAGCGGCGCCGCCGTGGGGCAGCACGATGAACGTTGGGTATCTTAAGGGGGTCGCAAGTTTCGATTGCGTCACGACCCGGGTACCCCACTGGAGCGAGAGATGACAGGCAACGAGTTCACGGTCGCCCACGAGCGATCAAAGGACGGCATCGTGTTGGTACTCCGAGGAGAGCTTGATATGACGACGGCTCCGCTGGTGGAGGCTGCCGTCGATGAGGCCGCCAACGACGGTGCCGATGCGCTGAGCTTCGATCTGGGATCGGTGGGCTTCATCGACTCCTCCGGGCTGCGTTCGCTCCTCCAAGCCCGCCAGCGTTTTGGCGATCGCAACGACTCGGTCACCCTGGTCTCTCCGCAACGGGCCGCCCTGCGCCTCCTCGAGGTTGCCGGCGTGCTCGACCATTTTGCGATCGAGAGGCTGGACTGAACCATGTTGGATGCCGACGAGATCCAAGCAACCGATGCGGGCGATGACGCCGCACGGCGGGCGATTGCCGGGCCCATCACGTTGGGTTTCCCCGCTCGACCCGAGCCGGTGCGCTTGGCCCGCCTGGTCGGCGCTGCGGTCGCTGGATCGGTCGACGCCTCGCTCGACGACATCGAGGACCTCCGCATCGCCGTCGGAGAGGCCTGCACCATGCTGGTCGGCCACGCCACGCCATCGGCGCGGGTCGAAATCACGATCGAACCGCGCGCCGAGGCCATCGACTTCAGCGCCCAGCTGCGCGGCGGCCTTCGGCCGGACCCCCAGGTGGACGACCTCGCCCAGCTCGTGCTGCGGTCGCTGGCCGACGACGTCGATTTTCGCCTCGGCACCGATGATGCGGCGCTGACGTTCTCGTGGCCGATCGCCGGAGCGGCGAGCAGCGGATCCCAGAGCGGCAGATGACCGACGAGGCCATTGCGGCCCGCACCAAACGCCGCAGCCGCTCCGAACTACGACGGGCCGACAACGATCAGCTCTTGGAATGGTGGGTGGCAGAGCGCGGCGAAGAGGTCCGCTCCGAGCTGGCCGTGCGCTACCAGCAGATGGCCAAAAACCTGGCGTCGCGCTTTGCCAACAGAGGTGAGAGCCGAGAGGACCTGGCCCAGGTGGCCGCCTACGGCATCCTCAAAGCGCTCGACCGGTACACGCCCGACCGAGGCGGCACCTTCGAGAGCTACGCCGTGCCGACCGCCGTTGGGGAGATCAAGCGTCATTTCCGCGACCACTCCTGGGGCTCGAAGGTGTCGCGAGGCGTCAAGGACCTGATGCCACGTGTGCGCCAGGCGGAGGAATCGCTGACCGCCCGCCTCAACCGCAGCCCCACCGTCCCCGAGGTGGCGGCCGAGTCCAACCTCCCGATCGAGACGATCCACGAGGTGCTCGAGGCCAGGCGCATGTATCGACCCAACAGCTTGGAGGGCCGACCCGAGGGCTCCCCCGACCCGGCGGTGGGCGATATTGGCGTCACCCGGGCCGTTGACCGGATGACGATCGAGGCACTCCTGGAACGCCTTCCGGAACGAGAGCGCACCATCCTCGAACTGCGATTTTTCGAGGAGTTGAACCAGAGCGACATCGCCGAACGGGTCGGCGTCAGCCAAATGCATGTTTCACGATTGATACGACGGGCACTTGAACGCCTAGCGACCCTCGTCGATCAAACCGACTAAGTGAACTGACTGGCTGATGAACCTCTTGATCTGCTCACCTTCCACCTTCTCGACCATCTTCGAGCGGCTCTGTGAAGACCACGAGTGGGCCTGCACGCTGGTCGAAGCCTTCGAGGACGGCCTGCTGAGCGATCACCAGCTCCCCGACGGAACGCTGGTGATTAACCCGCAGGAGGACTGGCCTCTGCACCGCATCCTCACCAGCATGCGCAAGGTCGCCCCTACTTCGTTAATCGCCGGCGCCTATCTGGATGCGTCCGACGACTCGGTCCTCTCCGAGCAACAGATCGAGAAGTGGGTCGCCCGAACCGTGGCCGGCCGAGGACTGGCCCCGGAATCCTGGGCCGATGACTTCGAGTCGCTTCGCTTGGACGATGGCGGATCGCCGGCTGAGGTTCGCAAGTGGGTGGTCGAACGCCTGGACGAGTGGGGCCTGGATGACCTCACGATGGACGCCGCTTTGGTCGCCTCGGAGCTGACGACCAACGCCCTCACCTCGCGCAACGATTGGCAAGCGAACGATCCGATCGACGTCGAACTGGCTCGCCTCGACCAAACCGCGCTGCTCTCGGTGATCGACACGACGCCCGACCTGCCTACCCCGCTCCCGCTGGCCGACGCCCGCATCTCCGGCCGCGGGCTGCACATCGTGTCCGAGTTGGCTCAGTGGTGGGGGGTCACCTCCTGGGATGCGTCCAAGGTTGTGTGGGCCGAGCTGGCCGCCTGATCCGTCCGGGTCCGATTTTTCCGGTTAGGGCCGGCCGCCGCCGGGTACCCCGTTCCTGAGTTTCCCTATCGACCCGGAGGTCACCAATGAGCGAACACGGCGAAGTATCCGATTCCACTACCGAAGCCGACGAGGTTGATGGCCGCACGACCGGCGCTGCCGACCGCGCCGCCACCCCGGAGGAAGCCCGGATGGCCGACCAGCACGGCGACGCTCTGACCGACTCGGTGCGCGAGCACGAGGAAGAGATGATGGAGACCGGTGCCAACGTGAAGGGCGAGGGCGAAGTCTGAGATCCCGCCCTCACGTCGGCGATCGCACGGGTGAGCGCCGGGTCTGCGTTGGGCCGGGTGGCTCCGCTACGCTTGCTCCCACCTTGGAGAGGTGCCAGAGCCAGGTCGATCGGGCCTCCCTGCTAAGGAGGTGAAGGGGCAACCCTTCCGTGGGTTCAAATCCCACCCTCTCCGCACGACGATGTCGGACGACATCACGAGCCCCCGAACCGACTGGTTCGGGGGCTCTGCCGTTGTCTCGCTATCGGCAAGGTGGGTGGATATTTCCGCTGTTGAGTGGATAAACTCGGGATCGTTGTCACCGATCCGCGAAGCCAGCTTGAGGAGACCATGAGCGCCAGCGCACACGACCACCGGGAGCGCGACCTGGACTCCCCCGAGGAGATCGCCGAGATGGTTCGGCGGTTCTACCAGGACGTCGCCCAAGACGACCTGCTCGGCCCGATGTTCAACGACGTGGCCCAAGTCGACTGGGCCGAGCATCTCCCAAAGCTGGCCGCCTTCTGGTGCCGCGCCCTGCTCGGCCTGCCCGGCTACCAGGGCAACCCGTTTCGGGCCCACACGCTGGTGCACGCTCAGGAGCCGTTCACCCCCGCCCACTTTCAACGGTGGTTGGAGCTGTTCACCGACACGATCGAGTTCGGTTGGAGCGGCCCCAACTGCAACCGGGCGCTCACCCTTGCCCACAACGTGGCCCGGGTGCACAGCAACCAACTGCTCGGCACCCCGGCCGAGACATCGACCGCCCCCGATGAGGTGGTGTCCGCCACCATCGGACGCCCTGCCGGCGCCGTGGCGCCATGAGGGGTGACGCCACTACCGACGTGGAGGAAAAGGCGCCCGCCGGCCCCTCCGTCGACTTGACCACCCGCCCGCAGGTGCACGACCTGGTCGTCGACTTCTACCGCGAGATCGTCTTCGACGAGCTGCTCGAGCCGATGTTCGGTGAGGTCGCCGAGGTCGACTGGGCCAGCCACATCCCGCGCCTGATCGACTACTGGTGCCGCATTCTCTTCGGCACTAAGGAGTACGTCGGACAGGTCATGGCCGTTCATCGACACCTGAACTCCCTCGAAGCCGTGCGTCCCGAGCACTGCGACCGCTGGTTCACCATGTGGAGCGCAGCGGTCGACCGCCATGGGGCGGGGCCGACCGCCGATCACGCCAAGGGCCACGCGGCCACGTTGATGGCCGGGATGGCCAAGCACATCTTCGGCTACGAGTGGACGCCGCCGGTGCCCGCCGACACCGAAGCAGTCAACGGTACGAACTGACCCGATCCGTGCAGGCTCAGTTCGGGTTGACCACCCGGCAGCGCAGCACGCAATGGGCGGTGCGGGGGTCGCGGGGGGAGAGCGACTCCACCTCGATACCCCCGATCACCTCGGCCGCGCCCTCCGCCAGCCCCAGGTGTACGCCGCACACCGTGTCCGGGGCGACCAGCACCGCCGAGGCGAAGGGGCACTCCCCCAGCACGATCTCGACAACCTCGCCGTCGTTGCGCACCGACGGGTCGAAGCCCTGCCGGGACATCTGGGCCACCATCTCCTCGATCGGCGACGACGACGCCCCGGCCGCCCGGTAGCCCTCGCGACCGACCCGTCGGCCAAGCTCCACCGGGGTTTCCTTCGACGTGATCGCTTCGGCCAGCCACATCGACAGCCGCTCGTACGGGCCGGTGACCCCCCAACGGCTCTCGGCTCCCGGCGCCACCGTGTACTGCAGGCGAGGACGACCGCGACCACTGGGGGCGGCCACCGTTTCCTCGACCAGGTCGGCAGCCACCAGTTTGGCCAGGTGCTGGCGAATGGCGTTGTGGTTCAGCCCAAACTCGGCGGTGAGGTGCGCCACATCCAACGGCGCGTCACCATCGACGATAGCGCGAAACACCTTGTGCCGGGTGGGATCACCCAACGCTCTCGCTTGCACCTGAAGGTTCGCCATGGAATCGCAGTGAGCTCAGCGGCCCGAGCGGGCCGGGCACCAACCGACCGCCGGTCTTGTCATGTTGTTCACTCTAGCAAACGCTGGAGATATTACGACTCCGGCCGTCGGGCCGAGGCCGAAACTCGAACGGGAGGGGCGCGGCTCGACACAGATTACTTCTCATGTAGACTAGAGATATGCCCCAGGATCTGGACCCGATCTCCCCGTCGGCCGACCACAACCGACCCGAGCCCGATCGGCCGAGCCACCCGATGGGTGCGTCGCTCCTCGTCGTCGGTGGCGTCACGTTGCTGATCATCCTCCTCGCCGTCATGAGTTCGTTCTGATGACCAACATAGATCAACGCCCAACCTCCTCCGATGCCGAGTCGGCCGCCTCCTCCGGCGCAGCGGGCCCTCGTGCAGCAGCACCCCGAGCCAAGCAACGTTCGACGCTGCGTACGGTGGCCCTGCCCAGCGAACACGGTGGCTGGGGACTCACCCTCGAACCGGTGCTGTTGGGGCTGCTGGTCGCCCACAGCGTCTCGGCCTTCTGCATCGGCCTGGCCGCCGTACTGGCGTTTCTCGCCCGCACCCCGCTGAAGCTGGCGGTCGTCGACGCACGACGGGGACGCACCTTGGAGCGCACCCGGATGGCCCGCAAGGTGGCCGCTGCGGAGCTCGCCGTGCTGGCCGTTCTGGTCGTCGTCGCCTTCCTCACCGCCACCCCGGGCTTCTGGTGGCCGATCTTCGGCATCGCGCCGTTGCTGCTCGTCGAGTTGTCCTACGACATCCGCTCCCGCAGCCGTCGGCTGATCCCCGAGCTCGCCGGAGCGGTCGGCATCGCCGGCGTGGCCGCCATGATGGCGTTGGCCGGCGGCCTCGATACCGCTGTGGCGCTTGGGCTGTGGGCGGTGCTGGCCGGGCGGGCGATCGCCGCCATCCCGACGATCCGCTCCCAGGTTCTCAAGCTGCACGGCCGACCAACCAACGACGTCCTGCCGGTCGTCGCCGACCTGGTGGCGCTGGCCCTGGTCGCAGCGACCGCCGTCGCCGAGCCGGCGCTGCTCGCAGGTGCGGTCGCAGTGGCCGTCGCCATCGTTGCCCAGCGGGCCCTGATCGCGTGGGCTCCCACCGAACGCGCCGTCGTGCTCGGCATCCGCCAGACCGTGATGGGACTTGCCGTGGTGATCGCCACCGCCGTCGGCGTGGGCCTCGCCTAAGCCACATTCGTTCTCGACCTAACCAACCGCCATCCCACGAGGAGCAGCAATGAGCGATACGACCGTCACGCAACTCGACGATCTGCCCACCGATCCACCGCTCGGCGCCCTGGTCACCGCCAACCCCGGTGTGGCCCGGGTGCTGGAACAGTTCGGGTTGGACTACTGCTGCGGTGGCCAGACCCGTCTGACCGTCGCCTGCATGGAGGCCGGCCTGGACCCCGACGAGGTCCGCAACGCGTTGGCCAAGGTCGCCATCGACGACGGGGTCGCCTGGGCCGATCTGGAGCCGGTCGAGCTCATCGACCACGTGCTCGCCGTGCACCACGCCTACCTGCGCGACGAGCTGCCCGCCCTCGATCAGCTGGCCAACAAGGTGGCGTCGGTCCACGGAGAACGGCATCCCGAGCTGATCGACCTGGCGGCGACGGTGGCCGAGCTGCGGGCCGATCTCCTACCCCACATGGCGCGCGAGGAACTGGCGCTCTTTCCGATGATCCGTCAGCTGGTCGCTGCGGACGGCGAGACGACTCAAGGCCCGACGGCAGCCGACCTTGATCGAGGGCCGATTGCCAGCATGCGCATCGAGCACGACCAGACCGGGCGGCTGCTCGAGCGTCTCCGCTCGCTGAGCTCCGACTTCGACGTGCCCGCCGACGGCTGCGCCAGCTACACCAGCCTGTACCAACGCCTGGCGGCGCTCGAGGCCGATACGCACCTCCACGTGCACAAGGAGAACAACGTGCTCTTCGAGGCGGTCGCCGGCCTGTAGGGCGAGCCGATGCCGGCCCGTCGTTGCGGATCGACCCGGCCTCCACGCCCACCACGGAGAAGGCCCAGCCCACGAACACCCCGGGCACGACGAGGGCCCCGGGCCGGTCCGCAGACCGGGCCCGGGGCCCTCAACACCGGTATCCGCCAAGCGACCTGGCGTCGGCCGTAGCCTGACGTCCAAGCGCTTACTCATCGCCCGTCGTTCCCGAGGGTGCGGCGGGCGATGCCGTTGTAGAGGCCTCTGGCCCGAAGGCCGTCCTCCCCCTGTGTGGACCGTTCACCCGAAGCGACCGGTCCATCCGCACCGGTCCGGGGATCGATGCGGGTGGCGAATGCCGGTGTCCTCCACGGACACTGGGACTCTGAGCCCCGGTGCCACCTCGGGCCGAAGCCCTCGGTGGTGCCCAACCGAGCTGGCGCCCGCTTGGGTCGGTCGGACCGAAGTCCTTCCGAGTCGCCAGCGTGACCTTCCGGTGTCCGATCGGCCGAAGCCGCTCAGAACCACCCTCGACGACGAAGCGCCTCCGGTGTTGTCCGTCGGGAACGCTGACGTTCCGTGTGGAGAGAGCACTGTGCGCCCCCACGCCTTCCGGGTCAACCATTTTGTCGACGATCCCCAGGTTGTCCCCAGTGTTTGTGGATTGTCCCCCGCCCCCCGCCGGTTCTCCACCGCTCCATGCACACTTCATCCACAGGGCGACATCCGCGGCGCCCTGTCCACATCTTGACTCGCTCACGGGCATCATCGCGCCCGGTCTCACTCCTACACTGAGGGAGTGAGCATCCCCGGATCGGCGGTCTTCCCCGCCGGCGACCAACCCTCGAGCCCCGAGGCCGCATGGATGGCCACCGCCATCGACGAGGCCCGTTCCGCCCTGGAGCACGGCGACGTGCCGGTAGGAGCAGTCGTCGTCGTCGACGGCGTCATCGTTGCCGCCCGGCACAACGAGCGGGAGCTGACCGGAGACCCCACCGCCCATGCGGAGATCCTGGCCCTCCGCGACGCAGCTGCGGCCGGGCAGAATTGGCGACTCGACGACGCCACGCTGGTCGTCACCCTCGAACCGTGTCCGATGTGCGCCGGGGCGGCGTTGGCCGCTCGGGTGGGCCGTGTGGTGTTCGCCGCGCCCGACCTCAGCGGCGGCGCTCTCGGCTCCACGTACCACCTCGGCTCCGATCCCCGCCTCGGCTACGAGTTTCCCGTCGAATCGGGCCCGGGGGCCGAAGAGGCCGCCGCCCTGCTCCGGACGTTCTTCGGCGACCGCCGCCCCTGACCCCGGTCGTCGTTCCCGCCCTGCGGAGTCCCCGCTCTGGGGAGCACGGCGACGAAGCTCCACCGACGGCTCCCGGACGCTTGTGCCGGACCCCGATCGGCGTCGGCGGACAACCAGCTAGGAACACACCCGGCCGCCCGGCTAACGTCATCGACGGAGAGTTGCCAGAGCGGACGAATGGGACGGTCTCGAAAACCGTTGAGCACGCAAGTGTTCCAAGGGTTCAAATCCCTTACTCTCCGCCATTCGCAGCCCTACGGGGCACTGGGAAGTAGCCGATCCAAAGGGCTCCCAGGAACACCCAAGCTCATTCCGTTCGAGCGGGGCAACTCATCCCTCATCCCATCTGGCCGCCAAACTCTCCTCACCGAAGGCGGCAAAGCTGGCCGCCCGCTCTCGGCCCAATCGGACAAGAAGGCCCACAGCATCCTCTGAGCAGCGCTGTCCGCTGCAGAGCGGGGTTTCGTCCTCCATCCCATCCAATTGCTGATTCGGGTTCCACGGGCTCAGGTCCCCGAAACTGTGCGGTGGCGATGCTCTTCGGCGCCATGGCGGCTGCCCATGTCTCCAACCCGTCCCCGATCGAGAGGTTGGTCGGACTGGTTGAACGTCGCATGTGACGCCCAAAGGGGTTGCCACATCCGCCAGGCCAGCCGATACTTGGGAGCGTCAAAGGCACGAGCCAGCGGAAGTGAACCCCGGTGCCATCCTCGGACGAGGTGAGCCGGGGTTCTGCGCGTTCAGTCCTAGCGCTCCCTCCCGCCGGCTGCTTATCGATTGGCTGTGCGCCCCGCCGCCGACCCAACCCCTCACGACCATGGTCCATGGGAGGCAAGAGCGGAACCGGCCAGGTAAAACGTTGGGGTGGCAACCACCGCGAAGACCCCGAGTGGGGCCGTTACTGCAGCGGTCGCCGATGCCCGGCTCGAAGGCACCGAACTCCACCCCGACGCGATCAGCATTCTTGAACAACTCGATGCCGGGCACATCGACTCGGACACCGCAGGACGGCAACTCCTCGCACGCCACGATATCACAGCGCCCGCCGGTCACCCCCTCGCCTGATTTCCCTCGGTCGTGAGCGCCACCGGCGGCGACCCGGACCTGGAGCCCAGAACCGACTGCCTATGAACGTTTGGATGACCGCGTGGGCGACCAGTTCGGCGTCGCCCAGCTTCGCTGGGCAGACCCTTTGCGGGTGCCTCATCCTTCGTTGTCACTCAGGTTGGTCATAGTGGAATCTGTTCATCACGTGTAACATGAGTGTTACTGCAACCAGCTTGAGAGGGGCCCCGATGAGCACCGCGGTGACGCACGAGAACGTAGACACTCTCGACGAGTTCGACAACGATGGCCTCGAAGATGTGTTCGACGGCATTGCCCGAGAGCACCTTGGAATCTCCGGCGCAGAGTTCATCAAGAGGTTCGACGGGGACGGGTTCGGCGAAGCGGACCACACGTCAGTGATGTACGTCGCAATGTTCCGCCCCAGTGGGCGGTAGGACACCGAACGACGCTGTCGAAGCGTTTCGTACACCGATTGCTGAGGCGTTGGGGTGCTTCGGGCACGTCAGTCTGAGTCCGGCCCCAGGGCAAACGCCTGGCGACCGAAGCACCAACAAGTACGTCAAGGGTTCGGTCCGCACGTTCGGCATCAACGCTGGCCGAGGCATGGACCTGAAGTCGCAGAGCGAGCCGATGAAGCTGCTTCTCGCGATCCAGGTCGAGATAGTTGCGGGGCGCGAGAACGTCGCGGACGAGCGGTTCAAGGTTTCCACCCGCAAGTGGATTCACGTTCTGCGAAGAGAGGGCCGCGAGATTGTGGCCTATCACTGGCATCCGGACGAGCCGGGTGACAAGACCTACCCGCACCTGCATCTCGACGGCAAGAGTTCGCCTCACTACCCGACCGGCCGCGTGCTCATCGAGGACGTGCTGATGCTGGCAGTGGAGATGGGGGCCGAGCCGGTTGACCGAGCGAGGTGGGACGAATGCTGCGAGCGCAACCGTTCCAACTTCGCGCTCGGCGCGACGTGGGGGCTCCCGGTGAATCGCGCCTGACTCACCGGAGCCGCGCAACGCGACGGATCTAGCTGCAGCCGAAGAGAGTTCGCAGGTCGACCCGCAGTCAGGCGTCGCAGCACCTCTGTTTCGTCAGCGGCCTTGAGCGCCCACGCTGTCAGGGCGTCGGGCGTAAGTGACTTGTCCGGCCGGACGAGGAAATGGTGGGTCGAACGAAGTCGCGTGGTTGGTCGGACCGTTTGGCAATGGGGGCACTGGGGAGTTGCCGCTCGGCGGGTCGGCGGTGGCCTGGCTCAGACTGCTGTGGCCGGGCCTCTCGAATCGCTTCGCTGGTACGGCCCTCGATATGGCTTGGGTCGAGGGGGGGGACGAACACTATCGAGTTCCTCGTCGGCCGGAACAAGCTCGAACGGATCTCCACCGACGACTTGGGGCCAGCCACCGCGGTACTGGTGCAGCGTGCGACGAAACGGCTCGAAACAGCGAAGGGTGCCCTGGCTGCGGAGGACTTCGATGGGGCTTTCACCAACGCCTATGACGTGTACCGAATGGCTGGCGAGGCACTTCTCCTGGTCCAGGGACTGCGAGCTACCGGCGGCGACGGATCGCACGTGACGGTCGAGGACGCGGTCTGCGCGCAGTTTGGCGGCGTGGTCGAGGACTTCAACAAAGCCATCTATGAATGCTTCCGTCAGGGCCGCCACGCAGCTCAGTACTTCGATCCGTCCAAGGCAGAGAAGACCAGACCCGATGCCGGGTGGGCGCTGTCGACGGCTGACCGAGCACTTTCCCGGAGCACTGCGCTCATAGACGGTGGGACCGTCGAGCCCTACTGAGTGACGGGGCGCTCGAGGTCGATCGGCACGAGTGGACGGGAGGTGACGGTGGCATGGAAGGGTCCTTCCCCATCGGTGAGCCAACCTGGGTTTCGGATGGTCACCTGCACCTCGCGCCCGAGTGGTTCCCGCTGACCGGGCAGCCAGACCTGTCACCCCTGTGGTGTAGCTCGGAACCGCCCTGTGAGGGTGTTGATCCCAGAGAAGACCCGAAGCGACCGTCAACCAATCCTGGGGCAGACCTCGCGACCGGTCACTCAGGCCGGGCTGGGCGTAGCCACAACCTGCGGCCCGTGGCATTGGCCACCGTCGAAGCCGAAGAGTAAGGCGTAGTTCAGGCAGAGCGGGTAGTGAAAGGCGCGAATCCGCGCTCGGCGTACTCGCGTGCCTCCGCGTTGGTGCTCTCGATTGACGCGTGGCGGCCGTCGATGATGACAGCTTGTCCGGTGGGTTCGTAGAGGAACCCGTCAGCGTCCGGGAGGTACCCGCCTGCCGGGTAAAGCGGCGTGTTCGGGGTGGGTGTCGGTGCGGTCTTGGTAGCAGTCATAGAAAGGTTGCCCGGGTGCTTGGGCGGAGCTTCATGGAATGGATCACTCGGTATGAAGTATGGGCCGGAACGTAGACAACTTCCAGTAGCTGACCATCTCGGGCCGGACATACAACCAAGATCCTATGGTCGGGACGTTCGGGTGGTTCAGCATCGAGGGGCCATTCTTCGACGCGGTGGCGGAGGGCGTGCATCGTGTCGTCTTCGTCGATCCCGTGGACGAACGCCGAAGGCGTCGGTATGTAAGGCGGTGGTTCTGGGGTGGTCATGACCCCTCGAATCGTAGATGCCCGACAGGTTGACCTCGTCCCCGGAACTGTGGCGAGGTTCACGCCGCTGGGCAGTAATCGCGACGTCGGTGGGCATTTTGGTGCATCCCGTGGTGTCGCTGTCTCGGACTGCACAGGTGGGTAGGTAATGGTGTGACCCGGCCTTATGGCTCACATGTAGGCCGCCGGTCCTGTGACTGGTGTGGGATGACGCGGCAGGCCACCGTTTCGTCACCGGGTTGAGCTTCGCTGCCGCCGCCGGGTCGACGGCCATGCCAGGGGCCGATGTCGACGCCATGCGTCGTCGATCTCAAGGTGGCTGTCCCTCCCTGACGCAGGGCTGAGCGATAGAGGCGTGGCCATGAAATTGGCCATGATCGGAACCCTCAATGAGGGTATGAAACCCCTTGGAACTGGCAGGGTGTCGCTGTTTCTGGGGGTTTTCGAGGGTGGAGGAGGGCTGTGCAGCCGTCTCGAAAACCGTTGAGCACGCAAGTGTTCCAACTGACGTTCCGCACTTCTCGGGGGCGTTATAACCGCATTTAGGTGACCGGCCGGG
>NZ_DAOLGP010000030.1:48405-56741 GCF_035329545.1 Candidatus Neomicrothrix sp. | reverse complement strand
GATCCGGGCCATCAACCCCACCACCGGCCAGGTCACCACCCTCGCCGGAAACGGCACCGCCGGGTTTGTTGACGGCATCGGTACCAACGCTCAATTCAGCAGCCCCAAGGGGGTGGCGGTCGCCCCCAACGGCACCATCTACGTAGCCGACAGTACTAACGACCGAATCCGGGCCATCAACCCCACCACCAGCCAGGTCACCACCCTCGCCGGCAGCGGCACCGAAGGGTTTGCTGATGGCACCGGCACCACCGCCCAATTCCGAGCGCCGATTGAGGTGGCGGTCGCACCGAACGGCACCGTCTACGTCGCCGACCGGTTCAACCATTCGATCCGGGCCATCAACCCCACCACCAGCCAGGTCACCACCCTCGCCGGAAGCGGCACCGCCGGGTTTGCTGACGGCACCGGCACCGACGCCAGATTTCACACCCCGAGCGGGGTGGCGGTCGCTTCGAACGGCACCGTCTACGTCTCCGACACCGTTAACTACCGGATCCGGGCCATCAACCCCACCACCGGTGAGGTCACCACCCTCGCCGGCAGCAGCGCCGGGTTTGCTGACGGCACCGGCACCACCGCCCGATTCAACTACCCGTGGCGGGTGACGATCGCCCCCGGCGGCACCATCTACGTCACCGACCGCTACAACTACCGGATCCGGGCCATCAACCCCACCACCAGCCGGGTCACCACCCTCGCCGGCAACGGCACCGAAGGGTTTGCTGACGGCCCCGGCCCCACCGCTCAATTCGCCTACCTCAACGGGATAGCGGTTGCCCCCAACGGCACCATCTACGTCGGCGACACCGACAACCAGCGAATCCGGAAGATCACCTGAACCGACCAGCCGCCCGTCGCACGTGCGGTGCGGTCATGACGACGACGGAACCGGAATCGCCACTACAAGGCTCGAACTCTCCAGGTCGACGGCTCGACGAGGTCGCCCAGGCTGACGTCGAGGCGAAGGGTCTCGCCCCGTGCGATCTGCTGGTCGAGGCGAAAGACGCGATTCCCCCAGCTGGTGACCGGTCCGAGGGGCGACGTCGACAGGGTCGTGTCGTTGTCAAAGCACGCTTCGAACCACACACAGCAGCCGTCGACGATGGTGTCCGCCGTCGCCGTCCGCTCGACGCGGCGACGCAGGGGTAGTTCGTCGGGGTGTTCAATCGTGTTCAGGTCGAATTCGAAGATCGGCTGTGGTCGTCCGATGGTTGCTTGTACCGAGTGCGGGCGCAGCCAGAACTCTTCGTTGCGGTAGGCGTTGAAGCGAGCGGCGACCGGTGACTGCTGGACGAAGCTGAGGTCGATGTCGTCCGGTAGGTCGATGTTCCAAAATCGACGAATCCGCATGTCGTCCCGCATCGAAATTGGTTCGATGAAGAGGCGAAACCGCGACGGCAGGATGCGCCCCGAAGGTGCCAGGACGCGATCGCGGAGGTCGAGAACGTTCTCGAGCATGTTCTCGTTGAACAGCTCGTCGCCCATCTGTTCGTGGAGTACCACATCGATCGGCTCCGGGGGCGTGAACTCACGGCTGTTTGCCCGGACGAACTCGATGTTGGTGAACCCGTTGTAGTCGGCAATTTCACGAGCGAGATCGATGAAGTCGGAGTGCTCGACGGCGTACACTTTCTTCGCTCCCGCCCGACTCGCCATGAACGCGAGCAGCCCGGTGCCGGTGCCCAGATCGAGCACGACGTCGCCCTTTTTCACGTTGCCGTGGATTCCGCGGTGGTACGCGTCGACCCGAACGCGGTCGGCCAACATCTCCTCGTGCGCCTCAAGCCCGGCGAAGTTCTCGCCGTTCATGAGGTCGTAGGCTTCTCTCAGCCCACCATCAAAGGCAGGATCCCAACCCTCGTCGCCTTCCTCTGCCCCATCGGCGCCACCCGGCCAACCTGCGTCAACGTCGCTCACGGTGCCGACCGGTCAGGCGTTCAGCACCGGGGCGGCCAGCTCGGCCAGGGACACCTGGGGGCGTGCGCCCAGGTGGCTGATCACCTCGGCGGCGGCGATCGAGCCGAGGCGGCCACAGGTGGCGAGGTCGAGCCCGGTGGCCAGGCCATAAAGGAATCCGGCGGCGTACTGGTCCCCGGCACCGGTGGTGTCGACCACCTCGGCGACCGGCTCGGGCTGGATGCGCACCCGCACGTCGGGCGTGATGATGAAGGACCCGTCGGGGCCGTGGGTGACGACCGCCATCGGGCAACGCTCGGCGACGATTTTGTGGGCGGCCTCGATGTCGTCGGTCTCGTACAGCGAGCACAGCTCGTCGCGGTTGGCGATGACGATGTCGACATGGTTGTCGACCAGGTCGACGAATGCCGCCCGGTGCCGCTCGACGCAGAACGGGTCCGACAGCGTCACCGCCACCTTGCGACCGGCGTCGCGTGCCAGCTTGGCCGCCACCTTGAAGGCCTCCTGGGCCTCGGGCGGATCGAACAGGTAGCCCTCGAGAAACAGCACCTCGGCGTCGGTGACCACGCTCGGATCGACGTCATCGGGCCCGAAGTGCACTGCGGCGCCCAGGTGGGTGTTCATCGTGCGCTGCGCATCGGGCGTGACCAGGATCAGACACGAGCCCGTCGGCGGACCATCGGCGGCCAGCGACGTGGTGTAGCCCACCCCGTTGGCCCGGATGTCGTGCACGAACACCTCGCCGAGCTGGTCGGCGCGCACCTTGCCTAGGTAGTGCGAGCGGCCACCGAAGGAGGCCACGCCCACCATCGAGTTGGCCACCGAGCCACCGGAGATTTCGGTGCCCGGACCCATGTGGTCGTAGATCGCCGCCGAGCGGTCGGCGTCGACCAGCCCCATCGAGCCCTTGGCCAAGCCCAGCTCGACGATCAGCGATTCGGGGGCGGCCGCCAGCACGTCGACCAGCGCGTTGCCGATTCCGGCCACGTGGACCGAGGCGGGCGAACGGGAATCATGAGTGGACATCAGGCTCCAAAGGGGCGGGAGGCAACGGGGGGACCCGACGATGTTACTCACGCTGCTTTGGTCGATCGGAAGCCAGCAGCAGGCGCTCGATGCCGACGAAATCCAGACGCCCGGAGCGTTCTCGTGTGCACGCCCCGGCCGCCGACGCCTATCGTCACGCCATCGCCGGGGGGCGACGAGGGACCAACCGAACCGATTGGAGATCCAGGTGACGACACGACGGAGAATGCTGGCTGCGACCGCCATGCTGGCTGTGCCCGCTTTGATGCTGGCATCGTGCGGCAACGACGACGGGGGTGATGAGGCGTCCGGCGGCGACAACGGCAAGATCGGACTGGTCTTCGACATCGGCGGCAAGGGCGACAAATCCTTCAACGATGCCGCCTCGAAGGGTTTGAACGAGGCGGCCGACGAGCTGGGCTACGAAACCAAGGAACTCGAGCCGGACGAGGGTGGCCAAAATCGCGCCGAGCTGCTCGAGAGCCTCGCCTCCGGTGGTTACAACCCGGTGATCGGAGTGGGCTTCCTCTTCGCCGACTCGGTGCTGGAAACCGCTCAGGCGCATCCGGACACCACCTTCGCCATCGTCGACAACGCCTACGGACCCGAGGACGAGGCCAAGACCAAGAACATCAAGCAACTGGTGTTCGCCGAGGAGCAGGGTTCGTTCCTGGTCGGCGCAGCAGCGGCGATGAAGACCGAGACCGACACGATCGGCTTCATCGGTGGGGTGGAGACCGACCTGATCAAGAAGTTCGAGGCCGGATACGAGGCTGGCGCCAAGCACGTCAACCCCGAGATCAAGATCGAAGCGCAGTACATCACCCAGCCGCCGGACTTCAACGGCTTTGACGATCCGGCCAAGGCCAAGACGATCGCCAAGTCGATGTACGACGGCGGCGCCGATATCATCTTCCATGCGGCCGGAGCTTCGGGCAGCGGACTGTTCGAGGCGGCCGTCGAGGCCAGGGGTGACAACGAGAACATCTGGGCGATCGGTGTCGACTCCGACCAGTACAAGTTGGTGCCCGAGGATCAGCAGAAGATCATGCTCACGTCGATGATCAAGAAGGTTGACGTCGCCGTCGCCGGTGCGATCACCGACTTTGACAACGGCTCGACCGAGGGCGGCGTCACGTCGTTCGACCTCGAGGCCGGTGGCGTCGACTACTCGACCTCCGGCGGCTTCGTCGATGACATCTCCGGTGACATCGACAAGCTCAAGGAGCAGATCATCTCGGGCGAGATCGAAGTCCCCATCACCCCGCAGGGCTGAGCCCTCAGGGCACGGGGAACAAGCACCATGAACGACGACGTGGGGGACGCTTCCGGCACAGCGCCGATGCGTCCCCCCGTCGCGTCCGGGCAGCCGCCGACCGGTGATGGTGCCCACCCCAGCCCGGCGATCGAGCTGCGGGGCATCACCAAGCGCTTCCCGGGAGTGGTCGCCAACTCCAACGTCAACCTCACGGTGGCCGCCGGGTCGATCCACTCGCTGATCGGTGAGAACGGCGCCGGCAAGTCCACCCTGATGAAGACCCTGTACGGCATGCACCAACCCGACGAGGGGACGATCCGGGTCGACGGGATCGAGCACGCATTCAAGTCGCCGGCCGAGGCGATCGCCGCCGGGATCGGCATGGTGCACCAGCACTTCATGCTCGCCGACCAGTTGACGGTCGCCGAGAACATCACCCTGGGCGCCGAACCGTCGACGTTCGGGGTCATCGATCGGCGCCGGGCCAATGCAGCGATCACCGAGCTGGGCGAGCGCCACGGCCTGCCGCTCGACCCCGACCGCCTGGTCGAGCAGCTCACCGTCGGCGAACGCCAGCGCCTCGAGATCCTCAAGGTGCTGTACCGGGGCGCCCGCATCCTCATCCTCGATGAACCCACCGCAGTGCTCATCCCCCAAGAGGTCACCGAGTTCTTCGACAACCTGCGGGCGTTGAGCTCCGCCGGGGTCACGATCGTCTTCATCTCGCACAAGCTCGACGAGGTGTTGACGATCTCCGATGCGATCACCGTGATGCGCGCGGGCACGACGGTGGCCACCGTCGACCCGTCCGAGGTCGACGGGCGTGCCCTCGGCAAGCTGATGGTGGGCTCGGAACTCCCCAGCCCCTCGTCGGAGCGCCACACCCCGGGCGAGCAGGTCGCCCTCAACATCTCCGGCGCCGTGCTGGTCACGGACGGCGGCCGCCGCCTGCTCGACGACATCGACCTGACCGTTCATCAGGGCGAGATCGTCGGTATCGCCGGCATCGAGGGCAACGGTCAACAAGAGCTGATCGAGACGCTGCTCGGCCTGCGACACTGCGACTCGGGCACCCTCGAGCTGGACGGCATCGATATGGCCACCATGTCGACCCGCGACCGGCGCGACGCCGGGCTGGGCTACGTGCCCACCGACCGCCACCGCGAGGGGCTGCTGCTCAGCGAGCCGTTGTGGTCCAACGTGATGCTGGGCCATCAGGGCAAGCGCTACCGCTCTGGCCCGTGGCTGCGCCGGCGCGCCGCCCGCGCCGACACGGCAGAGGTCGTCGAGCGCTATGACGTCCGCACACCGGGCATCGATGTTCCCGCCCTGGCGTTGTCGGGGGGCAACCAACAGAAGCTGATCGTCGGCCGTGAGATGACCGCCGAGCCGTCGATGCTGATCGCCGCCCATCCCACCCGGGGAGTGGACGTCGGCGCGCAGGCGGCGATCTGGGACCTGCTGCGCCAGGCCCGCTCCAAGGGGTTGGGGGTGCTGTTGATCTCCGCCGACCTCGACGAGCTGATCGGGCTGTCCGACCGCCTGCTCGTCATCTTTCGGGGAGCGATCACCGCCTCCGTCGACCCCTCGAACGTCACCGCGGACGAGCTGGGCGCCTACATGGCCGGCGAACGCCAGAAGGTGACGCCATGAACGCCCCCTCCCCTGCACAGGCTGCGAGCCCCGCACCCGAGGCGACCGTCGGCCGAGCAGCGATGTTGCGGCTGCGGCTGGCCAGTGCCCTGCCGTCGACGCTGGCACCTCTGGTGGCGGTGGCTCTCGCCGCCGTGGTGTGCGGCGTGATCCTGGCGCTCTCGGGTCACAACCCGTTCTCGGCCTACGCCGAGATGATCTCGTTTGGCACCACCGAAGGTTCGCTGTTGGTCGCCGCCAACAAGGCGGTGCCCCTCTACCTGTCGGCGATGGCGGTGGCGATCGGTTTCAAGATGGGCCTGTTCAATATCGGCGTCGAGGGCCAGTACCTGGTCGCCGTCGTGGTCGCCGCTGCCGCCGGCGCTCAGGTCAACCTGTTTCCCCCGCTGCACGTCGCCTTCATCATCGTGGTCGCCATGCTCGCCGGCGCCTCGTGGGCGATCGTCCCGGCCGTACTCAAGGTGACCCGCAACGTGTCGGAGGTGATCTCGACGATCATGATGAACGCGATCGCCGCGGGCACGGTCGCCTACATGGTCAACCGCTGGCGCGACACCTCCGAAACCCAGCTGATCAAGACCAAGGAGATCCCCCCGTCGGGCTGGGTGGGCAACCTCTTCCAGGTGTCCGGCGCCGAGAAGCTCAGCGTGTTTGCGCTGATCGCGGCCGGGATGGGCGTAATCATGTGGCTGGTCGTCACCCGCACCCGCTTCGGTTTCGACCTGCGAATCTCGGGCGCCAACCCCACCGCTGCCGCGGTGTCGGGCGTGAACCCCAAGGTGATGACGATCAAGGTGATGCTGATCTCCGGTGCGGTCGCGGGCACGGTTGGCCTGCCGGTCCTCCTGTCGGAGAACATTTTTCACCGGTACACCCAGGACTTCCCGACCGGGGTGGGCTTCACCGGTATCGCCGTCGCCCTCCTCGGACGCAACCATCCGGCGGGCATGGCGGTCGCTGCGCTGTTGTTCGGCTTCCTCGAGCGGGCCGGACAGGGCCTGCAGCTGGTCGACGTGCCACCGGAGATCGTCACGATCATGCAGGGCGTCGTGCTACTGGCTGCGGTGATCTCCTACGGCGTGGCCGAGCGCTTGGGCAAGGTGCAACTGCAGCGGGCGACCGCCAGAGAGCTGCGCGCCGAGGACGGACCGCCGAACGAGGACGGCGAGATGCTGCCGGTGACGGGGGCGACGTCATGACGATGGCACCCCCCATTCGCGACCTGCCCGAGGATATGCTCGAACCGGAGGGCCCGAGAAGCCGGACCCTCAGCACCGTCGCCCGCTGGGCGTTGTTCGCCTTGGCCGGCACCTTCATCATGTCGGTCACCCGGGTGATGTCGGGCGCTACCGACCTGACCTCGTCCGGGCTGGTCGTCGAGACCCTTCGCCTGACCGTGCCCTTCGCCCTGGCGGCGCTGGGCGGGCTGTTCGCCGAACGGGCCGGCGTCGTCAACATCGGCCTGGAAGGCATGATGATCATGGGCACCTGGTTCGGCGCCTACGGCGGCTGGCAATGGGGCGTGTGGGGCGGCCTCGCCTTCGGCATGCTCGGAGGCGCGTTGGGAGGCGGGCTGCACGCCACGGCCACGGTGATCTTCAAGGTCGACCACATCATCTCGGGCGTGGCGATCAACCTGCTGGCCCCGGGACTGGCCCGCTACCTGTCGGCGGCGGTGTACGCCAACGCCGGCTCCGGTGCCGGGGTGCGCCAAAGCCCCCCGGTGAAGGGCGACTTCCCCACGATTACGATCACCCCGCTGTCCAACGCCCTCGGGACGATCGAGGACCATCATTGGTTCTTCATCTCCGACGCGGCCGGCATGGCCCGGGGCCTGGTGACCGGCCTGTCGCTGTTCACGTTGTTGGTCATCGTGCTGGCCCCGGCGGTGTGGTGGCTGCTGTGGCGCACCACGTTTGGCCTGCGGCTGAGGTCGGTGGGTGAAAACCCGTGGGCCGCCGAGTCGGTGGGCATCAAGGTGATGCGCACCAAGTTTGTTGCGGTGGTGATCTCGGGCGTGCTCGCCGGCCTGGCCGGGGTGTTCATCGTGACGGTCACCACGTCGACGTACTCCGAAGGACAGACCGGCGGCCGCGGCTACATCGCGCTCGCAGCGCTGATCTTCGGGAACTGGCGACCGGTGTCGGCCGTTGGGGCCGCCACCCTGTTCGGCTACAGCGACGCGGTGCGCCTGCGGGGCGCCAACGGTGTGGCGGTGCACGCCTTCCTGCTCACCGGGGCGATCGCCACCACCCTGATCGCCATCATCGCCGCCGTGCAGGGGCGCTGGAAGAGCGCCGCCCTGTCCGGCTCGGTGTCGGCAGTGTTGTGGATCTGGTATCTGTCCACCGACTCGCTGCCCAAGGAGTTTCTGCCTTACACGCCCTACATCGTCACGCTGGTGGTCGCCGCCACCGCGTTGCGCAAGCTGCGCATGCCCCAGGCGCTCGGGGCCATCTTCACCAAGGGCGAAGCCCAA
>NZ_DAOLGP010000030.1:0-48305 GCF_035329545.1 Candidatus Neomicrothrix sp. | reverse complement strand
TGACACAGTCGAAGCCCAATGACACAGTCGAAGCCCAATGACACAGTCGAAGCCCAATGACACAGTCGAAGCCCCATGAACACGGCCGAAGCCCGGTGAGCGACGGTGCGGCCGGGTCGTGGGATCGGCTGATCGCTGCGGCGGTCGAGGCCACCGAGCGCAGCTACGCGCCGTACTCGGGCGTGCGCGTCGGCGCCTCCGCCGAAACGGCCGACGGCCGCATGCTCGTCGGCTCCAACACCGAGTGCGCGTCGATCGGCCTGTCGCTGTGCGCCGAGTGCGCGGTGATCAGCGACCTGGCCCGCACCGGTGGGGGCCGGCTGCGGCGACTGGTGGCCGTCGGCGCCGACGGGGTGCCCCTGCCCCCCTGCGGCCGCTGCCGCCAGCTGATCGCCGAGTTTACCGACGGGCTGATCGTCATGCTGGCCGATGGGCCCCACCCGATCGACGACCTGTTGCCCTGGGGCTTCGGCCCGGCCGACGTCGCCCGGCTTGCCGACGGCACCGGCGAGGACGACGGCCGCCACGCCGCGACGTCGACCTGAGGCGCGGTCCAGCTGGCAGACTGCCCGCCATGACCCCTACTCCGACGTCGACGGCACGGCGGGATCGCTTGGACCGTGACGGCTACCTGGTCGTCGAGGACTTCTTCTCCCGAGAGGAGGCGACGGCGCTCGTCGATCGCGCCACCGAACTGGTCGTCGCCTTCCAACCGGACGAATCGACCAAATCGATCTTCTCCACCAACGAACAGACCCGCACCTCCGACGACTACTTCCTGGCCTCGGGAGATCGGATCAGCTTCTTCTTCGAGCCGGAGGCCTTCGATGCCGACGGTGGGCTGCGGGTGCCCCTCGATCGGGCGATCAACAAGTTTGGCCACGCCCAGCACGACCTCGATCCCGTCTTCGACGACTTCAGCCGCCACCCCCGCATGGCCGAGCTGGCCGATTCGCTGAGGGTGGGCGGCCATGCGCTCATCCAGTCGATGCTCATCTTCAAACAGCCCGGCATCGGCGGCGAGGTGTCCTCGCACACCGACCACACCTTCTTGTGGACCGAACCCCAGTCGGTCGTCGGGTTCTGGTTTGCCCTCGAGGATGCCACGCTGGACAACGGCTGCCTGTGGGCGCTGCCCGGCGGGCACCGCAGGGCACCGGCCAGGCGGTTCCGGCGGGCCTCGCAGGGCGGCACCACGATGCAGGTGCTCGGCCCCGAGCCCGCACCCGGCGAGGGGTTCATACCCCTGGAGGTCGAGGCCGGCACGTTGATCGTGCTCGACGGGCTGTTGCCGCACTACAGCGAGGCCAACCGGTCGCAGCGCCGCCGGGCGGCCTACACCCTTCACGCCATCGATCCGGGCGCCGAGTACCCGGCCGACAACTGGCTGCAGCGGGGCCACCTGCCCCTGCGGGGGTTCCGTGACCGACGCTGAGCCGCCGACGGGGAACGCCAGCGGCGGGTGGACGCTGCCCCGTGAGGCAGGCTGGCTGATCGCCGGATTTGCTGCCCTCATCCCGGCCTGGGGCCTGCGAGGCGCACCGGGTCCCCTGTACGAGGAGGGCTTCAACGTGTTGCACGCCGAGCTGGTGCTCGGCGGGCAGACCCCCGGCGTGGACTTCCACGCCCTGTACGGTCCGCTCGGCCCCTGGCTGATGGCCGGCTGGTTCAAGCTGGTCGGCCCCTCGATCGGCGCACAGCGCGTGATCGGTGCGCTGTTGTTGATCGCCATCGTCCTCGGCGTCCGACAGCTGCTTCGACCGTGGGGACGCAACGTGGCCACCGTCGCTGCCGTGGTCACGTCGATCGTCGTGTACGCCCAAGGCAGCCTGATGGCGGTGTCCTGGTGGTACGGCTACGCCGCAGTGATCTGGGGTGTGCTGTTGGTCAGGAGCGCCGGGCCGGCAACGAGCCCCGAAGAGGGCGACGTGCGGCCCACCCCCTGGGAAACCGTCCGGCTCGTCGCCGGCGGACTGTTGTTCGGGCTCGCGCTTGGAGCCCGGGTCGATCTCGCGCTCGCCGTGGCAGCCGCCGGGGGCGCCGCGCTGTGGGCACACCACGACCGGACCGCGTTCCGAGGCGTCCTAGGAAGGGTCGCCGCAGGTGGGGCCGTCGGCCTCATACCCCTGGCCGCCTACACCTGGATTGCCGGACCGGGCCGGGCGTGGCGGGTGCTCGTGGTCGATCCGGTGTTCACGCTCCGGCCCTACCGAACCCTGCCGCCACCCTCGTTCTTCGAGCTCCAGGGGTTGAATCGCAGCCTGCGCCTGGCCCCCGATTGGCCGCTGCCCGCTCCGGGCCTGGCGACCCAGCTGGCGTTGTGGTTCTGGATCTCGGTGGCCGCCGTCGCGTTGTTGGTGACGGTCGCAGCCATCTTCCGCCGGGAACAACCCGCCCTGGTTCCGGTGGCTGCGCTCGCACTCGCGACGTTGCCCCAGCTCCTGCAGCGACCCGATCCTGGCCACCTGGTGCTCGTCACCGCCATCCCGCTGGCGGCGCTGCCGGTCAGTTGCAGCCTTGCGGTCGGACTGTGGCGACGGCGCCGTGCCGGGGCGACGGGCGGCACCGCGCCCGGAAGCGTCCCGGCCAGGCCGATGGGGTCCATCGGACCCGCATGGTTGGCCCTGACCCCGGCAATCGTGATCCTGTTGATTCCCGCCCTCACCCTCGGCCCCTGGCTGCGGGCGGTCACGGGTGAGCCCGGCCGATCGGCGACCGACGTCACCGTTGGCGACCGGTCGCTGCTGGTGCCGACCAGCCTCGGTCCCCCGATCCAGCAGGTCGTCACCGAGTTGGCAGCTCGAGCCCAGCCGGGCGACCTGATGATCGTGGCACCGGGCGATCTGACGCGCGCCTACAACAACTGGACGGCGCTGTACACCTTGTTCCCCGAGCTCACGGTGGGCACGTACCACTCCGAGATGGACCCAGGTTTCACCAACGTGAAGGGATCGACCCTGCCCGACGAGTTGGCACGGGCCGACTGGGTGCTGGTCTCGCCGGCGCTGCCGCAGTTGCGGGAGGACAACCGATCCGCCGAGGCGGGCGACCCTGCTGCGCAGCGAGTGTTCAACCGGCGGTTCTGCCCGGTGGTCGAAACCCAGGTGCTGTCGCTGTGGGGCGTCTGCCCCACCGAGGGCTGACCGATCACAGAGCGTCGAAGTCCAGCAGCTCGAACGTGTCGAAGTTGATCTCCTCGGTGGCCACGATCTCGGGGTTGGCCACGTAGGTCAGAAACAGCGGAGCGGGCCGAATTCTTTTGGGTAACGGGGTTCCCACCATGGCGACATCCGCGTTGAGCCCGACGTGGATCACCGCGGGGGTGCGGTGCGCGCGGGCCAACGAGGCCACGGCCGACGGGCCCAGCCGGATCGGCCGGTCGGATCGCTCCCTCGCCCACACCTTCAGCAACGCCACGACGGGAATGCCCGCTGCCTTGCGGACCGTGCTGACCACCCAGAACCTCGGATGTTCCGAGATGGTCAGGGCCGTGCCGGGAAAGCCAAGGCGCCAGCGCAACAGCTCGGCATTCCACCCGTAGCGAACGCCAAAACGGGACGCCACATCGGCGTCGGCGGCCAGACGTTCGGGCAGCTCTCCGCCGAGCAACTCGGGCGTCACCGCCCGGTGAGTCCACGCTGGGTCGGGACGCCCGGCACTCAACAACGCGCGCACCGGCAGCTGCGCGACCACCTTGCCGCCTAGTCGTGTCGTGGCCCTCATCGACGCTTCGTTGGTCACGCCGTAGTAGGCCAGCGAGCCGGCGGCGAACCCCCACGTGAGCATCTTGAGGGAGAGGTCCGCGTACACCCCGGTCCCGCGTAGACGGGCGGCGGCCGAACTGTTCACCGACAACGTCGCAGGCAGCGTGTTGTTCAGGGCGGTGCGCATCGGCAGCCACAGAAAGGCCTGGTGAGCCACGATCTCGCCATCGATCCGGGCCTGTACGCAGATGGGCGTCTGCGGCGCCGCCCCATACATCTGCTTCAGGTAGGCCGTGGTCTCGAACCTCGGCGCGTCCAGCACGGAGTGCAGGAACGGCGCCAACTCCCCCAGCAGGGCGTCGTCCGGCGGATCGATGGTGATGCGTGCCTTCATCGGTCCCTCACGGTCTCGTTGGCATCATCGTCCGTGCCCTCGCCCTGTAGGGGTCCCAGAACCGACAGCGTGGGTTGACGCTGCGACCACCAGCGGACCAACGGCACGGCGACCAGAACGCAGGCCACCACATCCAGTCCCAGCCGATACCGAGGGATGCCCAGCGAAGCCGCAATCACGAGGACCACCAGCACCGTCACGGCGGCGAAGGGCCAGATCGGTCGTCGCCCTCGAAGCTGGACGGCGCCCAGCACCGCGACCGGGGCCATCACCCACCAGCTGATCACGCCAGCCCACGCCTGCCACGATTCGCGTCCCTCGACCAGCGTTTCCAGCTGCGCCGTTTGATTCGGCCTGTAGACACCCATGGCCCGCCCGACCCGTGCCGCCCCCAGCAATGGAAGGTCGTCCATCCGCTCGCCGTAGTAGCGCAGCGCGCGGGCGGTTGCCCCGGCGTCCAGCTCCACCTCGCTGAAGCCGGAAACCGGGTTGGCGTGGACCAGCAGATGCTGACCCGGTTCCAAGATCAGGTCCGGGTCGACCACCGGCTTGTCGTCCACCCAAATTCCGACCCCTCGCGAGCCATCGGGCAGGAACCCGGAGAGTTTGTCGTACTCGGCTCGAACCAGCTCCACGCTGGCAACCGGCGTGGTCGCGGTGCGCTCCGGGCGTTCCATGGCGTGGCTGAGCACCGGGTTGTCGGGGTCCATCACCGCCTCGGCGTATCCGGGCACCAACACCAGATCGTCCACCGCCTCGGTCAGCGGTATGCGCTCGGAGATCGTCGTCTCGGGCGTGCACAGGGTCCAGAACCCCTTGAACTCCCCGTAGGTCACCTTGTCGCACGCCCCGCTCCACAGCACCGATCCACCGCCGATCGAAACCCCCGTGCCCCCCTTGAACCGGGCGTTGTTCAGCGCCGACCATCCGACGAGCGGCACCGCCACGATTGCCAGCGACAACCCGGCCAGCAACAGTCGCCTGCCGAGCGACGGGGTCCGCGCCGCCATCACCAACCCGGCCAGCAACAGCGCCGCCAGAGCGACACCCTCCAGTCGGGTGAACGACAACACAAGCATCGCCCCTCCAAGTTGGACGAAGCGCAGCGGCTCGGGCCGGTCGGCCGCTCGAAGGGTGGCCAACAGCACCAACGGCAGTGCGACCACGTAGAGGGTCTCGACGTTCATCATGGTGGCGTTCACCCACACCGCCGGCACGACCGCTGCCAGGAATGCCGCTACCAACCCAGTGCGCTCGTCCACCAGCCGTCGGCCCAGGAGGCCCACGATCGGGATCGCTCCCAAGGCCAAAGCCGACAGGGCAACCCTCGCCAGCAGCGAGGGGTTGCCGGCGAGCAGCGACACCACCACCAGGATGGGAACGGCCACCTCGGCGACTCGTCGCACCGGTTGAGCCACCCGGTGCCGGATGAACCAGGCGACCAACGCACCCACGACGAGGAAGATCAGCGCACGTACCAGCAGTGGACGCTCGCCCAGCCAGAGCACGCCGGCCAGGTAGGTGACCACCGCTGGGGGTTTGCCGACGAACGGTGCCGAGATTCCTCCGGCCAGTTCGTAGGCGATGGGGCTGGCCAGGCCATTGCCCCAGGCCATCAGCCGGGCCATGACGAAGACGCCCGCCGCGTCCCCGCCGATGGAGAAGCAGCCCGTCTGGCCCCGCGCCGGCGGACACAGCGGCCGAAACACCATCAGGTCCAACAGCACGATCGCCGAGCCCACCGCCGTGATCCACGCCAGTCCCTGACGAAATCCGCTGCTGAGCGGCAGCTCGGCCGGGCACGACTCACGGTCGAGCGTCTCGGCTTGGAGGAGTTCCTCGTTGGTTGAGGTCACGATGACCGAAGTATAGGAAGCCTCATCGATCCGACCGGGGCGTCTGGGCGACGGACTCTATGATCGCTCGGTGACCAAATTGGACGGGGCCGGCGACACTCAGGCCGGGACGCCAGGGCACTCCTCCGGCGGGGTCGCTCGTTCGCCGCAACCCCCCCAGGCGCCTGCGTTGACGCGCTCGCAGCGAACGGTGGCAGCAATCTGGGCGGTCGGGCTGGCGATCCGTCTCTGGGACGTTTTCGGTTATCGCCCGACTTGCGCGCCCGGCTCGTCCATCGGCGTGCTCGGGGCGTCGTGCTACACCCTCAAGGGCGATGCAGCCGGCTTCTTCGGAGCGGCGCACCTCGTTCGGCTCGGCGAGGTGGGCATGAACCCGTTGCTCTACAACGTCTCCGGAGGGCGGCTGGTCGCCACCGCGTCCAAGCCGCCGTTGGGGGTTGCCTGGCTGGCGCTGGTGGGGTGGCTGGGCGATTCTCCGTGGCTGGGCCAGACCATCGTCTCGGTGCTGCTGGTCGGTGTGATTGCGCTGACGGTCAGGCACTTCTGGGGCCGAACCCGAGCGTTGATCGTCGTCGAGATCGGCACGGTCCTCTATGTGGCGCTGAGGCTTCTCGACGGCACCACCGTCGCATCAGCCCGGTTCTACTCGGTGCTGCTGGGCTCGATGGCGGTGCCGCTGATGGCGGCCGTCGGTCGGCGCGCCGCCCCCGATGGGTGGGGTGGTCGGGTCGGCATCGTCACGGCAGCGATCGTGGCAATCCACCCCGCTATCTGGGTGGGCGACTCGATGCTGAACAACGAGACCGTGCTCGTCGTGGTCCTGCCGCTGTTCCTGTTGGCCTGCTACCGGGCGTTGGACATGCCGGGCCGAAACACCTCGGTGACGTTGGCGATTACCTTCGTCCTGGTCGTCCTGACCAGGGTGGAACTCGCCGGCCTCGGGGTCTTCGTGCTGCCGTTCGTGTGGCTGCGGGCCTCGCCCGACTGGCGGACCCGGCTCCACAGCGCGCTGGCCTTCGGCGTGACCGCCGTGGTGCTGGTCGGCGTCTACTCCGGCTGGAATCGGCTCCGACTCGGAGGTGGCTCCCCCGGTCCCAGTTCGGTGGTGGGCTACGTGCTGAACGCCGGAAGCTGCGACCCGGTGTTTGTCGGGGACTACAAGGGCCTGTGGTACCCCTGTTGGTTCAATCCCCAGACGGCGACGGCCATCGAAGGCGACACTCGCGTCGCCGACGTGGTCGATCGGCTGGTCGGCAAACCCGGCTACACCGATCAGCTCACCGATCCCGAAGTGGGTGCCGTGGGACTGGCCGAGGACCCACCCCCGGTCGAGCTCTTCGACGGCTTTGAGCGCCTCGAGGACATCCAGCCGACGTTGACGGCCAACTACGGGATGCTCCCGAACGGCTCGGCCGGGGTCGGAGTGTGGGTGAACGACCAACCTGTGATCGACCCCGATACCCCGGTCGAGCCCGGCGACGAGATTCGGTTCCGGTTCAACTTCTACTTCCTGATGACCGACGAGGCCCTCACCGCCGACACGCTGACGCCACCAACCTTGAAGTACATACGCGACCATGTGGACGGCCTCTCAACGGTCATGGCCGCCCGCCTTGGCAGGATCACCGGCGTCTATCGAACCAGCGAGACGATGGCTGCCGACCAACTGCTGGAGGACCACGGATGGCTGCCGTCCCGGCTCGGCTTCATCGGCCTGTGGTTGCAGACGCCGTTCGCGATCGCCGGCGCGGTCGTGTTGTTTCGCAGGCGCCGCCCACTGGCTCCACTCGTCGGGCCGATTCTCAACGTCGCCCTGGTGACCATGGTGGTGTTCGGGCTCAGCCGGTACCGACTGAGCGCCGACCTCACCATTGCGATACTCGCAGCGGTCGGCCTGATCGCCGCAAGCCATCGCTTCGGCCCCAACCGGGAGACCTCCTCCCGACCCGACAACTAACCTGAGCGCCTCGCTCGCCGGTTTGAGTCGAAACCCCCGGCATATCGCAGGCGCCCCTAGGAGCACGAACCATGTCCAAAGAAGCTCGCCTCATTGCGGCCGTCGTCGCAGTGGTCATCGTGATCGTCGGGGCGTTGGTGGTCTTCGGGGGCGACGACGACGCGGAGGTGCAGGCCTCCGACACGAGCGCAGCGGCCGGGAGCGCTGCCACCTCCACCTCCACCTCGGCCCCGGACGCATCGCAGGCTCCCGAAGCATCGACCACCACCGCCGCCGCGTCACCGACAACCGCTGCCGTGCCCGATACCAAGGCCCCCGCCCCCGAAGCTCCCGTGGAAACGGTGGCACCCGGCTCGGTGAGCGTCAGCAACACCGCGCCCTGGCAGATACGCCTCTCCGCCAGCACGGTTCGCAACCGCTTCGACGCAGCCGAGTCCAGCGACGACCTGTGCACGCAACTCGTCGCGCTCACCTCGCTGCCCGATCTCAACTCCCTCCCCAGCCAGTCCAAGGACGACCTGGCGGAGTACTTCACCAGATGGCAGGCGTTGGCCGCGAAGACCGCTCCCACCACCGAGGGCACGCTGGCCCAGCGTCTTCGGGCCGCCCAGGATGCGATGCTGACCGTCGAGCAGACCGTCAACGACAACGGTGGCACGTTCACCGAGGCCGCTGTCGACAAGCTCCTTGGCGAAGACAGCAGCGAGCTCACCCAGCTGTTGGCCCTCTTTGTTTTGGCCGGCGACCAGTGCCCGACCCCCGCCGACGCCTAACGGTCCCCTCCCAACGACAGCACCAGGTCGTATACCCGGCGCTTGGGCACTCCGAAGTCGGCGGCCACCGCCTTGGCCGTCCGCGACGGCGATTCCCCGCGCTCCAGGGCGGCCTCGATGGCGCCGAGCAGCTGGGCGTCGGTCGCTTCGGTGGGTGCCTCGGCCTCGATGACCAGCCATCCGGCCTCGTCCCCATCGGCAGGCGGCTCGGACCGCAGCTCGGTCACGATGCCGAGTTGCCACCCATGCATCACCTCGGCGGCATCGCCCGGGTCGAGGCGCAGGTCGCCGTGCGGGTCGGCGACCCAGGCGGCGCCGGTGTTCGCGTTCAGCCGGTCGAGGACGGCGCCGAGGCCACCCGGGCTGACGGCGAGCACGGCGGTCATCGAGCGGTCGAGGACGGCCAGGTCTGCCCCGGGGTCGAGGAGCACGGCGAAGCGGGCGCTGTCCAGGCCGGATCCGGCCAACGCCGCCAGCGCCCGCTCCATCCGTTGACGCTCCCGATCACCCTCCGACCGGCGGCTCACGCTGCGGCCGATCCGCTGGGGCATCCCCACTCGATGTCCAACGGCGACCCTGGGGCCAGCCCGAGGCGGTCGGCCGCCAACGGGTGAAGCTCCAACGTGCACGGCGCAGCCCACGACCACCGGCCCACCTTGCCGGGGTTCAACACGTCGACGCCCCGCACCCGCAGCCCGCAGGGCCGGCCTCGGCGCGCTCCTCGCCGGGTGACCCCAGCGGTCACGACGGCAATCGGACCGTCCATGCCGAAGGTGTGTACCTGCGGGGTGCGCCCCAACCACAATGCCGTCGGCACTTCAACGTCGTTGAGCAGCCCAGGCAGCGCGAGCAACCCTCGGGCCCTCCCCCACGGCCCGCCGGCCCGACGCAGCAACAGGTGTGCTCCGGTTGCGGTGATGGCCACGCCGGCCACCCGCTCACACGTTGAAGCGAAACTCCATCTCGTTCCGAATCCACGCAACCTCTGGCTGGTAGCCTTTACTGCCATGAGCGACCAACCTATCCACGCCGCCATCTACCTGCGGATCAGTCTCGATCGTGAGATGGACGGGTTGGCCATCGAACGCCAGCGCAAGGACTGCGAAGCCATCGCTAGCCAGAAGGGCTGGGATGTTGTCGACGAGTACGTCGACCAATCCAAGAGCGCCACCAGCAAAACGAAGAAACGCCCCGCGTACGACAAGCTGGTCAGCGATTACGCAGCTGGCAAGTTCTCCGCGATCATCTGTTGGGACCTCGACAGGCTCACGCGCCAACCTCGTCAGTTGGAGGACTGGATCGACGCCGCCGAGGATCGCGGGCTCCTGCTCGTGACGGCCAACGGCGAGGCTGACCTCACGACTGATGGCGGGCGAATGTACTCCCGGATCAAGGCTGCTGTTGCCAAGAGCGAAGTGGAACGCAAGTCCGCTCGACAAACTCGGGCACATCGCCAGCGGGCAGAACAGGGTCGGCCGCCCAAAGGCGTACGCCCTCTCGGCTACGGCCTCAACGGAGACGTGATCCCACACGAGGGGAAGGCCGTCAAGGCGATATACACGGCGTTCGCCAATGGCTCAACGCTTCGTTCAATCACAGCTGCGCTGTCGAGCCGACACATCGCGAAGAGCAAGAACGAAGGAAACAGTGAAGAGGCTCAACACGAACCAAACCTCGCCGCCGTGCCTGCCCTCCCCCGACAAACCCGCACTCTCACCGAGGAGCGCAACAGAAGGCGGAGCCAAGAGAACAAGACTCGTCGCTCAAATGACCAGTTGGAGATCCGTGCTGTCCCAGACGACGGCCCCTGGTCTCCCAGCACTGTTCTCGGCATCCTGCGAAACCCACGCTACGCAGGCTTCAGCACCTACACCCAGACGAACCCATCCTCCGCGAAGAATGCGGGAAAGCGCCGCTCTTGGAGTGCATCGATACTCAGAAACGACGTCGGCGAGCCGGTGCGCGGGCAGTGGACCGCCATCGTGGACGAGGACCTGTGGTGGACCGTTCAGGAAAAGCTAGACGACCCGCAGCGCATCACCAACCGCAAGGGCACCGAGCGCCGCCACCTCGGTAGCGGATTATTCCTGTGCGGCATCTGCGTCAAACCAGTACGAACACACTCCCGGCGCTACCGCTGCGCAGGCCACGTCATGCGCAGTCGCGAGCAGGTCGACCGCTTTGTGCTGGACACCGTCCGTGACCGCCTTGCGAAACCCGACCTTCAGAATCTCCTACCTGCCAACGACGAGCCCAGGCTGAAAGCCATTAAGAACGAGATCAGCACTCAGCGGGGGAAGGTCGCACGGGCACAGCGTGACTACGACGACGAGGTGATCGAAGGAAAGGATCTGAAACGTATTCGCGAGCGCGCCGAAGCCGAGATTACAAAGCTCGACGTCGAGCGCGCTCGGCTGACAGCTAGTTCTGCGACCAGCCAGACACTTAACGCCGCCGACCCCGTGGCGGCGTTCGACGCCGCCGACCTCGGCGTACAACGGGATGTGATTGACATCCTGGTGGAGGTACGGCTCTATCCGCATCCGCGGGGCGTGAAGGAGTTCAACCCCGCAACCGTCGCGATCACTTTGCGGTAGCGCACCCGACCCCCCTCTGGCGAGACGCCATCGGAGCAGCCTTCAACGAGCGGTGTCTGGCTTTACGCGGGTGGGGTCTCCGAAAGGGGCATCTTCGCGGCTCCATCGGTCAACGGCTCCGTAGGCAGGCCGCGAGCCACCCGTATGATGTCAACAATCAGCTCGCGGTGGGTCTTGATGTCGGCTGGCCCCAGCTGTAAGCGGTACTTCTTCCATCGCCTGTCATAGACAAGTGTCGGGATCCCTGCTTCCTCCAGGCGCGTATCCAGTTCCTCTGTTCGATCGATCCGAGCTTCCAGGGCCATGAACTTCTTCCGTGGCCTGAACGTAATGAAGTTGTCCGCCACACCATCGCGCTGTAGCCCGATGTAGTACTTGTTGTATTTCAACGACAGTCCTGGGCCTTGATCGTTGATCCGTTCAAGCAGCTGGTCAGCCATCTTCAGGATTGGCGGAGCGCTCTTCTGCAGCCAGTAACCGCGATCTGTTTCCTGCCCCGGTTCGTCCTCCTCTTCCGGGGCTGGCAAAGCGAGGTCCAGCACTTTCGTCGCGTGAAGGGTGAGCACTCCCTCCACTTCCAAGGCGCTCATCTGGACGGCGATGAGCGGGATGGCTTGGTTGAACAAGTTGATGACGTTGAGGAAGCGCCCGGTGATCTCCTCCGCGACGATCACCGCGATGTGCTCGTACTGCGGGAACCGCCGCCGCTCGTTGTCCCAGTACTCCAGCGTGCGAATGATATGGCTTTCGTCAGTAGCTCCAAGCTGGATCTCGACTTCGAATCGCGTGCCACTCTCCGGATCGAAGAGCAGAACGTCGAGGCGGCCGGCCCTGGGCTGGCGACGCTCCACGTCCTTGACATCCAGATCCCCGAGTCCCAAAAGGGCCACGTCGCTGACGATTTGCTGCTGCAGCCACGCCTCGTTGAAAGCGGGGTGGGCCTTCAGACTCACACGGGTGGACTTTCGATACTCCACTGCAGACTCCCATTTCGTGCACCAGACTGCCCCACCGGGCGCTCGAACCCACGCTAGGCCAGGGACCCGAGCCGGGATGCCAAACGTCGCGATTTGAGAAGCCCTCGTCGTCCGGCGCTAGCGGATCCACCTCATGGTCACCGCTCAGGCTTTCACTTCGGCATACTTGCCGGTGCCACTCAGAGCCGCGTAGAGCGTCTGCCTCGACACCCCGAGGTCCCGAGCGATCTTCGCCTTCGGCACGTCCGCCTCGATCCGCTCCCGGGCGTGAGCGATCTGCTCAGGCGTGAGCTTCAAGGCACGCTCGTAGACGCCGTTCCGTTTCGCGATGGCGATACCCTCAGCCTGGCGCTCCCGGATCGTGGCCCTTTCGAGCTGGGCGACCGCAGCCAGGATCGTCAACATGAACTCGCCCTGCGGGGTGTCGGTGTTCAGCGCCGGGTTGTCCACAAACTCGAGGGCGACCCCCTTCGCCTGGAACTGCTCGATGAGATCGAGGAGGTCCCTCGTTGACCGAGCGAGCCGATCCGGCGACTTCACCCGTACCTTGTCGCCGTCGCGAACGTAGGCCAACAATTCCTTCAGCTGCGCCCGGTCATCGACATTCTTGCCGGAGACCTTCTCCGAGAACAAACGGCCGACATCGCTCAACACCTCGACTTGCCGTGCCTCGTTCTGGTCGGCGGCGCTTACGCGCACATACCCGACGATCTGGCCCTTTTGTCCACTCACCTCTAGACCCCTCTACGTTTCTGTCCAATAATACCTCAACCACACCCTGTTAGACAGCAGATAGTACAGGCACCAGAGTGTCCGCTCAGGTACACCCTGACGGACGTGGTCGCATTATGTTTGACTAGGGAGACCGTCAGTCGAAGATTTGGAGTCACCATGAAAGAAGAAAACACGGACAGAGGCTCGGGCCCAGAGGAAGTTCCCACCGAGGACTCTGCAGACGAGGGCAGCGGGATAACCATTCACTCCGAACAGGTTCAATCTGCCGAAGAACTGGCTGGGCACTTGGACTGGATGTTCGAGGTGGGGGAACCCCTTTAGCTGACGCGAACTGTCGTTGCTGGCGTTCGACGAGACCGTAACAAGGCCCGCAGCTTTCAACGTCGTAGCCTGCCTCAGCATCAGCTCAGTCGCTTCGGCATTACGTCTGGCGGCTTCTGCCAACGAGCGCACCCCCACACAGCGAAGTGGCCCTGCCAGCCATGTCGAGCACAGGGCTTCTGTTCAGAAACCTGGGGTTCATCGGTGCCCCGATCCGCAGGCCGATGCGCTGGGCTGACGGTCGCCCCTGGCTGGCACATATGGTGAGCCCAACGCTCCACCAATGAAGGGAAGTCATGGCTCCGGTCGGTTTTTCGGACAAAGTCACGTTCGTCTGGAGGGTCGCCGACAAGCTCCGAGGCACGTTTAAGCCGCACGAGTACGGCTCGGTGATGCTCCCCCTGCTGGTCTTGCGGCGGATGGACGCAGTGTTGGCCCCGACCCGGGAGGCGGTCCTGGACCAAGCGGTTGCTCTGGGTGTGCTCAAGGGTGACCGCAAGACCCTCGGCAAGAGCGTCGATGAGGGTGTGGACCTGATGCTCAAGCGGACGGCGGGCCAGCGGTTCTACAGCTTGTCGCCGTTGACGTTCACCGCGATGCTCCAAAACGACAAGGAGCTCGCCGAGCAGCTCGCCAGCTACATCCGGCGCCTGTCCAAGGACGCCTATGTCGTCATGGAGGCGTACAACGTCGACGACAAGATCGCCCGAATGGACCGCGCCGGCATCCTCTACGGCGTCCTTGCGGACTTCGCCGACCTCGATCTGCGCCCGAACGCAGTGAGCAACGAGACGATGGGCTACATCTTCGAGGAACTCCTGCGGAAGTTCTCCGAGATGAGCAACGAGACCGCTGGTGAGCACTACACCCCCCGAGAGGTCATCGACCTCATGGTCGCCCTCCTCCTGCACGGCGAAACCTCCGCAGAGCTGACCAAGAACCCCAAACCGGTGCGCACCGTCTACGACCCTGCCGCCGGCACGGGCGGCATGCTCACCGGCGCCCTCCACGGGATCACCGCCGCCAACGACGGAGCGACGGTCAAGGTCTACGGGCAGGAACTCAACGACGAGACCTGGGCGATCGCCCAGTCGGACCTGATGATGCAGGACACCGACCCCAAGCAAATGGCCAGCGGCAACTCTCTGACCCAAGACGCCTTTCAGGGCCAGCACTTCGACTTCATCCTGGCCAACCCGCCCTACGGCGTCGACTGGAAATCGTACGCCCAGCCGATCAAGGACGAGCACGAGAAGCAGGGCTTCCACGGCCGTTTCGGCGCGGGTCTCCCCCGCGTCTCGGACGGATCCTTCCTCTTCCTGCAACACATGCTGGCGAAGATGAAGCCCAGTGGTTCGCGCGTGGGCATAGTCCTGTCCGGCTCGCCCCTCTTCTCCGGAGCGGCAGGATCCGGTGAGTCGGAGATCCGACGCTGGATCCTCGAGAACGACTGGCTCGAGGGGATCGTCGCCCTACCCGACCAGATGTTCTACAACACCGGCATCTCCACCTACGTCTGGATCCTCACCAACAAGACGGGGGAGGACGACGCCGGCCTGGTGCGCCTGGTCGATGCTCGCGAGATGGGGACCAAGATGCGTAAGTCCCTGGGGGACAAGCGCAAGGAGCTCACCCATGACGCGATCACCCGAATCACCCAGCTGTACGGCGATGCAATCGGCGAGGACGCTGACGAGTTGAAGGTGAAGGTGCTGTGCCGCGAGGAGTTCTGCTTCCAACAGATCACCGTCGAACGCCCCTTGCACCGACGGTGGGAGGTCACCCCCGAGGCAATCGCGATCGAGCCCTTCGACGCATACGCGCACCTGGTCGGCCAGCGCTTCGCGACGGAGAGGGCGCTACTTACCGAAGTGTCTGAGCTGAAGCCAGCGCAACGGAGGACCTTTGCGAAGGCGTGCGCGATCACCGATCCAGAATCGCCGATCATCACGAAGAAGGCCGGCAAGCCCGAACCCGACCCCGAGCTGCGAGATCAGGAGAACGTGCCGCTGCCCAAGGGCTTCTTCGACCTCGACGATGCCGAACGCGACGACGTTCTGCGCAAGTCGGCCGAGACCCACCTCACCTCCGAGGTCCACCCCTACGTACCGGACGCCTGGATCGACCACGCCAAGACAAAGGTCGGGGTCGAGATCCCATTCACCAGCCAGTTCTACGTGTATGAACCGCCCCGACCGGTCGAGGAGATCGCCAACGAGATCAAGGAACTGGAATCTCAGATCCAGAACTGGATGAAAGACCTTCTCTCGTGAGCTGGCTGGATGACCTGCCCGACGACTGGTCGCGGATCAACCCGCGACGCCATTTTCGTGATAGGCGTGAGCCATCCCTTCCCGACGACCGTCACTTGACTCCGTCACAGCATTACGGCGTGCTTCCGCAGGACGAGTACATGGCGCGCACGGGATCGCGGGTGGTCCTGAACCTGACTGGCTCGGACAACATGAAGCACGTTGAACCAGGGGATGCGATTGCGCACTTGCGGAGCTTCCAGGGCGGGTTGGAAACGTCCGCACTAGCGGGGAAGGTCAGCACGGCGTACACGGTGATTGAGCCGCTAGACGGTATCGACCCCGATTTCTACCGCTGGGTCTTCAAGTCTTCAGCGTTCGTGAGTGCGCTGGCAGCTGGCGTTCAACAGCTAAGAGATGGGCAGTCAATCAGGTTCGCCGACTTTGCGAAGGTTGACCTACCCCGACCCCCGATTGATGAGCAGAGACGGATCGCTGACTTCCTCAACGACAGAGTCGCCCGGCTCGATTGGATCATCGAGGCCAGACACGCGCAGATGGTTCTGATCGTGGAGAGGGTTGAAGGACTGATTGCGCGTGAACTGTCGCCGCTGTCGCCGCTCGATGCCCATCAGGAAAAACACTCTCTTCGAGTTCCTCAGTCGTGGTCGACGCCGCGCCTGTCGTACATTGTTAATATTGGGAGCGGCTCCGGTATCACGTCTGAAGAAATCGAGCCACAGGGAAATTTTCCTGTTTATGGGGCGAACGGCGTGCGAGGTTTCGCCTCGTCATTCACTCATGCTAACGATCGAATCTTGGTTGGGCGCCAGGGTGCGTTGTGTGGCAACGTCACCCTGGCGGGGGGTCCCTTTTGGGCGTCGGAGCATGCGCTGGTCTGCGAGCCGCTAGTGCCCTTCGACATGAACTGGATGTTGGAAGTCTTGCGCTCCATGAACCTAAGACAATATTCGCGGAGCGCTGCACAGCCGGGAATCAATGCCAGCCTTGTCGGGTCAATGAGAGTTCCTTGGGTAGACATTGGTCATCAACAGGTGCTGGGGCAACGTAGCTCTGCATGGCACGACGGAGGCGCTACTGCCCGCAAACAAGGTGTCCAGTCAGTTGAGCTTCTGGCAGAGTACAAGACATCGCTCATCACGGCCGCGGTGAAGGGCGAACTGGACGTGACGACTGCTGGTTCCAACATTCCGGGATGAACAAATGAGCAATACGACTGAAGCGACTTTCGAGGGCAACATTGAGGCCCACCTGGCCTCCCACGGTTGGACGAGGGTGCCCTCCTCGTCCTATGAACGGGAGCTGGGGTTGTTCCCCGAAGAGGTCATCGCCTGGGTGCAGATGTCGCAACCGAAAGCGTGGAAGCAACTCGTCACCCGCCATGGCGGAGAGACCACCGCCAGGCAACGGTTCGTCAAAGTCGTCGCTGATGCGATCGATCACCGAGGAACGATCAGCGTCCTGCGGGGCAGGGTCAAGGACTCCGGTGTCACGGTGCGCATGTGCGCTTTCAAGCCGGCCAACACCCTCACACCAGAATTGGCTGACCAGTACGCCGCCAACCGCCTCGGTGTCATCCGGCAGCTGCACCACTCCGAGTCCAACCCGGGGTCATCACTCGACCTGACGTTGGCCGTCAACGGCATCCCCGTGGCGACGGCGGAGTTAAAGAACCCGTTGACGGGGCAGGGTCTTGAGCATGCAATGGCCCAATACCGCACTGACCGGAACCCGCATGACCGGATCTTCGCCAAACGCACCTTGGTCCACTTCGCGGTCGACCCGCACCAGGTCGCGATGACCACAAGCTTGGCAGGGCAAGACACGCGCTTCCTGCCCTTCAACCAGGGCTCCGCAGGTGCCGGACATCCCGGCACGTCGGGCAACCCGCCAAGTGGCGGGTACGACACGGCGTACCTGTGGGAGCAGGTGTGGGAACGCGGGGCCTGGCTGGAGCTGATCGAAAACTTCATCCACACCGAGGATGACCGGGTGATCTTCCCGCGTTTCCACCAATGGCACGCAGTCCGCTCGATTCTGGCCGCAACGTACGCGGCCGGCGCCGGAACCGACCGGCTGGTTATGCACTCGGCAGGATCGGGGAAGTCCAACACCATCGCATGGACGGCCCACTCCCTCTCCCGATTGCACGACGTTGCGGACCAGCCGATCTTCGACAAAGTCGTCGTCGTCACCGACCGCAGGATCCTGGACAAACAGCTCCAGGACACCGTCGCCGGACTAGACCACACTCCCGGCACAATCGTGAGCGTCGACAAGCACTCCAGCCAACTCAAGGAAGCCCTGGAAGGCCACGGGGCTCGCATCATCATCACAACCCTGCAGAAGTTCCCCGAGGTCGTGAAGGCAGCCGCGAAAGAGGCCGCCGACGGCGAGACGAAGGACGTAGCCGGGCGGAACTTCGCTGTCATCGTCGACGAGGCGCACTCCTCGACCTCGGGTGACTCCGTCAAGCAACTGAAAAAGGTCTTGTCCAGCGGCGAAGACGCCCTCACCGAGGCAGAAGCACTCGAAGCGGAAGCCGGGGCAGCTGCTTCGCCAGATGATGCGTTGTTGGAGTCGGCGCGCAACCGAGGGAAGCAGAAGAACCTGTCCTTCTTCGCCTTCACCGCCACCCCGAAACCCAAGACACTCGAGACATTCGGGCAGGCCAGTGGGGAAGGCACCCGGGTGCCCTTTCACACCTACTCAATGCGCCAGGCCATCGACGAGGGCTTTATCCTCGACGTGCTCGCGAATTACACGACGTATGCGACGTACTACAAACTCGCCACGAGCAGCCCGCTCCAGGACCCCGAGGTCGACTCGTCGAAGGGACGTGCTGCACTGGCGCGGTTCGCCTCCCTGCACCCATACATGATGGACGCCAAGGCCGAGGTCATCGTCGAGCACTTCCGGCAAAAGACCGCCCCGAAGATCGAAGGCTGTGCCAAGGCCATGGTCGTCACCCGCTCCCGGCTGCACGCAGTCCGCACGAAGCAAGCCATCGACAAGTACATCCGGCGCAAGGGCTACGACCAAGGCGCCCACCCTCTTCGCACGCTCGTGGCATTCTCAGGGACGCTGACCGATCCCGACGCGCCTGAGTTGGCATACACAGAGCAGATGCTCAACGGATTCTCCGAGACGCAGCTGCCCAAACGCTTCCGCGAGGACTTCCAAGTGCTCGTGGTCGCCGAGAAGTACCAGACCGGGTTCGACGAACCTCTGCTGCACACGATGTACGTCGATAAGAAACTCGCCGGAGTCAAGGCGGTGCAGACCCTCTCTCGCCTCAACCGCATCCACCCCGGCAAACAGGACACTTTCGTGCTCGACTTCGCGAACACGACCGAAGAAATCCAAGATGCGTTCGCCGACTTCTACGAGGAATCGATCGCCCAACCGACCGACCCAAACGTGCTCTACACATTGGAGCACGACCTGATGTCGGCCGGCGTGCTGTCCCCCGACGAAATGACGGCCCTGGCCGGAGCCGTGCTGTCCAACGACCCAACGCAGCAGTCACAGATCTACGCCAACCTCAACCCAGCCATCGGCCGGTTCATCTCCCTCCCGGAGGACGAGCAGGAAGACTTCCGCGGAAAGCTGACCGGCTACTGTCGCGCGTACGCCTTCGTCGCCCAGGTCATGCCGTGGACCGACGCCGAACTCGAGCGACTCTTCCTCTACGGGAAGCTCCTGCTCACCGAACTGCCCGCCCCTGACACCGACCCGATGCCGCAGCTGAGCAAGTCCGTGCTGCTCAGCCACCTGCGCCTAGCCATCACCAATGAAGGGAGCCTCGCTCTTGAGGCGTCCGAGGACCCGGGTGTCGCGTTGCCCGGCGAGGGGAAGGGCTCGGCAACGGAGCCAGTCCTTGACAAGCTGTCCGAGCTCATCGAGGTGATGAACGAGAAGTACGGCGCCAACCTCGACGAGAGTGACAAGATCTGGATCGATCAGCAGTGGACCGCCGTCATGGAAGATGACGACCTCAATGTGGTCGCGAATCACAATGACCGCGGCCAATACGACCTTGTCCTCACGGAGAAGGTCCAGGACGTTCTCCTCGACCGACACGAAAAGAACGGGGAGCTGACGACCCAGTTCTTCGTCAACCTGGACTTCCGGCAGATGCTGCTGGGGTATCTCGGTGGAACCTACGACGAGTTCAGGAAACAGGCCGACGTGACGCAGTGATCTGCCGAGCTTGACGACTGTAAGGGGCCACATTAGGGAGGCGTGACGTGCTCGTGGCCCCGGCGCCGGGCGAAACGATCAGGAGGAGTCAAGATGGGCTTTCAAGCAAAATTCGGTGGAACGTGCGCTAGTTGCCACAATCCCATCGAGCCGGGTCATGACATCAACACCTTTGGTATGACCGGGTCGAGCCAAGTCCCGCGTTACGAGCACGCCGATTGTCGTCCGCACCTCGACGTCACATGCAGCATCTGTGGCGACAAGTGGGCTACCTGCGGGTGCCCATAAACGGAGACGTAACTGCCACAAAGCAGATGTCAAGAATCATGTGGCAGTTCCACCTGTGGTGAACGCTTTCCCCGAGCCTTTTCCGATGTAAAGCGTTGAGCCCGATGGGGCTCATGTGTGGTCAGCTCGGCCGCTCGTTGCCAACGCATCCTCATTCGGGAACGTCGGTGCTGGGCGGGCAGCGGCCCCACCCTGGAGCCTGGGTCCCGTCCAGCTCGGCCAGTTTCAGCCGGTGCTGTTGCACCCGTGGGCGGAGCGTCAAGGGGCGCTCCGACATGCTCCGCTGCGCTCATCCCAACCTGACCAAGAGCTTCGCTCCCCGTGTCTGCGCTCCATGCCCTTGACCCACCGCCCACGAGCGCACCTGGTCGACGGTGGTCGAGGCGCCGTTCTGGACGCCTCGACCGTCCCGAACCCTCAGTACCGCCAGGAGCCACCCGACATGGGCCGATCACTCGCAGACCTCGCATCACTCGCCACCGATCCCGAGCTCGACCCGTTCGAGCGCATGTGCCACGCCGCAACCCTCACCAACCGAGCACACGCCGCCACCGCCGATCTCGCCCGGACGTGTGCCGCCCGGGGCGAGCAGACCCTGGAGGACCTGGGCAACGTGCTGGCCATGTCGGCCGAGGACGTAGGTCGCTTGGTCAGCCGAGAGCACATTCATCGAGGTGGTGCTCCCGCTCACTGAAATTCCCCAGTGTTGCTCGACGAAGTTCCTCACCCTGCCGGGTGGGTGAAGGCTAGTCGGGTGCTCCTTTGGTGAGGGTTTGGGTGCGGGCTTTGTGGGTGCGGAGCCGGTAGCTGTCGCCGTTGATGGTGATGGGGACGCAGCGATGGAGGAGCCGGTCGAGGAGGGCTGCTGCGATGGTGGTGTCGGCGAAGATGTGGCCCCAGTCAGTCACGCCCCGATTTGTTGTCAAAATGATGGAGCCGTTGAGGTAGCGCTGGGAGATGACTTGGAAGAGGGCGTTGGCGTCTTCGGCTGGCATGGGGAGGTAGCCGAGTTCGTCAACGATGAGGACGGTGGGTCCTTTGAAGAAGCGCATGGTGTTGGCCCAGCGTCCTTCGATGGCTGCTTTGCGGCAGCGGGCGGCGAGGTCGGCTGCGGTGGTGTAGTAGGTGCGGTAGCCGGCTTCGGCGGCTTTGTGACCGAGGCCGATGGCGAGGTGGGTTTTCCCGACGCCGGGTGGGCCGATGAGCATGATGTTGGTGGCGTCGTTGGTGTAGCGGCAGGTGGCGAGGTCTCGGATGAGTGCCTCGTCGATGGAGGGTTGGGCTGCGAAGTCGAAGTCTTCGATGCGCCATGGGGCCGGAAAGTTCGCGAACCGCATCCTGCCTTTGAGACGTCGTTCCTCGGTCGCTTCGACTTCGGTCCCGAGGAGTTGTTCGAGGAACTCGGTGTGGGACTGACCGGTTTTGGTGGCGTGGTCGAGCGCTGCCGGCAACGCCTCAGCGGTCGCTCCAAGGTTGAGGTAGGCGAGGTGGGACCTGAGTTGTTGGTAGGGGCTGGTAGTGGTGTTCATTGGTTGTTCTCCCAGTAGTTGAGTCGGGCGATTGCGTGTCCGAGGGTGTCGAGGAATCGGTCGGGCTGGTCACCGGCGAACAGGGTGAAGTCGGCCCAGACTTCGGGGTTGGCTTGGTGGAGCCAGTCGATGATCACCCGGTTGAGGAGCCGGATGTCTTCGATGTCGTCGGTGGGGATCGTGACCATGGGGGTGCCGGTGAAGTCGAAGCCCATCAGCTGGCCTCCCCGCCCTCGATGACACGCTGGTAGACGGCGAGGTCGATCACCGGGCTGGCAGCTGCCTGGTCGCCGACGATCTCTGCTGCGATCGCCAACGCGGCGTCAGAGGGTGGCCGGTTCGGTTTCGTAGGACAGGGCCGGTCGCTGTTGAACTCACCGAGCACGACCTTCTCCAACGCTGCGGTGTGCTCCGGGAGGCGGACGGTCCGGTGTGCGCCTCGTGGTGCGACCCGATGGGACACGACCAGGCTGCCGGCTGGGGACACGATGTCGAGGGTGTCGGACCCGAAACGCCAGCGGACACCAACGTCTGTGCCGACGAGGCCTGGTGGGGTCGAGTAGTGGTTGCCCCACACCGACACCAGCGCGTTGTCGGCGACTTTGCGGGTCACGGTCACGTCGGCTGGATAGGCGACCGGTGGCAAACCAAGGAGCTGTTCGGTGGCGGCGAGTTCGGCGACGGTGCTGGTGGTGCCATGCCGGCGGCGAAGGTCACCAACGTTGACCGAGAAGTCGTCGAGGGACACCTGTGCGGCCTCGAGGCTGTCGATGCGGGCGGTGCGCCACCAACGTTGGGTGATGAACTTGATCGTTGCCTCAACGACGCCTTTGCGGTTCCCGTGCCTCGGTGGGCACGGGTCAACACCGGCGCCGTAATGCTTCGCCACAGGGACGAAGGATCGCTGGACCCGAGCCGAGCCGGGGACGATCACCGTGGCCATCCGATCAACACGCCACCGTTTCGGGGTGCCACCCAACCGGCTCAGGATCTCGTGGATCCCGACGATCAGATGGGCCTGATCGTCACTGTCGGAGCACCAGGCCCTGAACTTGCCCGAATGGGACAGGGCGCCGACGAGGACGTAGAGCTTCGTGCCCCACGGGGTGTCGCCCAGCTCGAGCCAGTCCCACTGAATCTCTTCACCCGGCGGATGGTCAATGTCGACATGGGCGCGGCCTTTCGACGACGCGCACGCCTCACAATGCGGACGCAGATCCCGGGCCCGTAGGGCCCGGGTGAACGTCGGATAGGAACGTTCGAACCCCAACTCTGCGACCTCGACGAACAGAACGGTCGCCCACACATGCGGGTCATCGGTGAACCGCTGACGGACGTAGGGTTCGAACTGGTCGAACGGATCGACGGTTGTCTTCTGGCGGACGCCGGGCTGGCGTTCACCGTTCAAGTAGGCCTTGACCGTTTTGCGGTCGTGGCCAACATGGCGGGCAATGGCCGAGATCGACCACCCCCGCTTCCTCAGTGCTGTGATCTCCATGTCTTCCTCTGGTGTCAACATCAGAGCCGGGGTTCCTCTCGATTGCAGGTGTGGTCTTGGTCGACCACCAGCATTGAGAGGAACCCCACCCCTACGGATGGATACTCAGAGGGTGAGGAAATTCAGTAAGCAACTCCGGGGAGATTTACGTGAGCGTGGGCAGTGGCACCGGCTGAACGCCTGCGAGCACCCCGAGCGTGGCGCCGCTCGGGCGGTACCTACCCGATCCCCAACGTGGACACCGGAGCGCCTGGCCACTGAGCGCCACCTTCGAGCCCAATCCTGGCCCACTTCCGGACCCAACGTGACCATCAGCGCGACGTGGCCACGAAACGCCCAGGCCGGGCCCAATCCTGGCCCACTTCCGGCCCCAGCGTGACCACCGCAGTAGCTCTCGCCACAGCCGCCAGAGGCGGCTCGGGAACGGCGGTGACGTCTCTATAGCGAAAGGTCGTTCCCATGTCAGCCACGAACACCACCTGCGAAACCTCGAACTTCTCGATTGGTTCCGCTCCGACCGTCTGGGTTGGCGGCACCCCCAGCGTATGGATTGGATGCCTGTCGCATTTCAACGCCGGCGCCCTTGTTGGGGACTGGTTTGACGCCATCGACGCCGACGAGGTGACCGTCGCCGACGTCCACCGTGGCTCGGGTCGCGACGGTTCTCACTGCGAAGAACTGTGGGTGTTCGACCACGAGGGCATCCCCGTATCCGGGGAGATGAGCCCGCACGAGGCCGCCGAGTGGGCCAGGGCCCTCACCGGCGTGGATGAGCACCTGCGCCCAGCGCTGCGCCAGTGGGTCGCCTCTGGGGACTACGTCGCCGAAGGGACCGGTGACATGCCGTCCATCCCCGACTTCGAGGACCGCTACTGTGGCGAATGGAACTCCTTCCGGGAGTACTCCGAGCAGCTGGCTGACGACATCGGCCTGCTGAATGACGCACCCGAGGAGCTCGCCCGGTACTTCAACTGGGACGCCTGGACCCGGGATCTCGCCTTCGACTTCACCACCGCACCCGCCCAGGCCGGCGGCGTCTTCGTCTTTCGAAGTCTTTGAAGACGAGGACGACTGCACCGTGCGCAGAATCCAGCGTTCGTTGCCACGCCAGGTGCTTGGTTGGTGGGTGCTGACACGACTCTCACCCGGAAAACCTCACCCCATACGAACCTGGATGAATCGGAGACCCTGCTGCCCTATCCGCCACCAGGCTCAAGACCGGGAAACGGCTGGCGAACTCCAGCGGGGCCTCCGAGGTGCACAGGACGGGCCGTGCCCGTGGATGGCCGTAGGCAACCCGTACAGCCGCTACCAAGCAGGCGACTGCCGAGCGCGCTCCGATGACCGGTGACGAGCGATGGTCGCTACCGGTGATCATCCCTCCATCCCGGCGACTTGAACGGCGAACAGAAGAACACCATAATTCGGCGCCGTCCCTCCTAATCCGCCCCCACAACCAACACGATCTAAAGGAGATGCGCCGGGTTGACCGGCGCCACCAGACCATGCGCCAGACCAAACTCGCCACCACGCTTGCAGCCCTAGGCTCAGTAGCCGTTCTCGCGCTCACCGGATGCTCAAGCGAAGCGGCTGACGACAGCAATACCAACGACCCACCGGCTCGGGATATCCAGGCTGAGAGGGAAGCCGCAGAAGGCGCCACCACGACCGAGACCGCCCAATCGTCCGTCGAGGACTTCGCTGTCGGCGAGCCCTTCGGCGATGCCGCATGGGCGGTCAAGTTCGAAGATGCGACGGCGGAGGTGAACATTCGTTCAGATCGGCTCATCGTTTACACGTCAAACACTATTCGGGCGTACACCCCCGATGGCAAAGAGGACTGGTCGCGCGAAGTTCCCGGTGACACTGAGGTCTGGGTGCTCGACGAGACAGTCGCGACTCTTGAGGAAGTCACGAGCGAAGGATCGGGGCTTGACCAGGACCAAACAGCCGAGAGGATAACTCTGCTGTCGCAGAAGGACGGCTCTGTAGTCGCCGAAAAGGACGTCGCCCGCCACTCCACCAGTGTCGATAGGTACGGCGTGATCGTTTTCGGTTCTCAGGACGTTTTCGATGATGAGCAGTCAGCGCTCACCGAGGATGGACGGACTATCGACCATGAGCCTCAAGACTCCGACTCGGAGGGGGGACCAGTTTCCGTAGGTGGAACACCGATTGATCCGTCTCTCAAACCGAGCACGGCGTTCTTAGCGAATATTCTCGCAATAGATCGCAAGCAGGGGCTATCGGTTCTCGAGCTGACCCCATTGCCTTACGGAGAGTCGGCGCCCCCCATTTACGTCGTGGATACCAAGACCGGCCAGGTCGTCTACGAACTTCAGTGCCCCGACCTCCTATCCACGGGGGAGATGATCGCTCGCAACAGCCCCAACGGCAGGTACGGGGTCGCAGGCCCCTTTTGGATGTCAGGGACCGAGGGAAAGTGCTTTGGTGGAGGCGACGGTCAGAAGACGATCGAGTTCAGTGCTGTCGATGACAACGGCACTGCCTACGGCGAGACCGACGAAGGGGAATTGGTGGTCATCACTAAGGGTGGCGAGCCTGAAGTCTCCGACGCACCTGTGCCAATTGGGGTTATGGACGGCAACATTGCTATTCACATCGACGGAGAGAAGGGGGCAGGCTTTTGGTTCGATTCGACAATCACCGCTAATCCCATCAAATAGCCTGCTCGGATCACCGAACACCTGAAACAACCGCGGGCCGTGCACCTGAAGAAGAGTAGGAGCTGGCGGTAGCTGCCTGCTCCACAACACCGCGCCACACTGAGGACCCCCTGGGCATCAGCCTCGGGGGTCCTTCTTTTCACGACCATGCCACTCACCAGAAGCTCCCATCGTCACGCTCCGAGCTCAGGCTCGTCTTCGTTCTCCGTCTGATCGCCGTGGTCGTCACGCAGTTCAGGTAGCCTGCGCAGCCGTTCTCCTGCATCGGTCTTCGACTTCTTCCGTTCCGGCTCGACGGTCGCCTGCGCCTCCTGCAGCTCGACGGCACTCTTCTGTTGCTCGGCCTGCTCGTCGTCCCCGTGGACCTCTGACGGGCGCGAGACGCCGTCGGAGTGCTCCTCCAGCTCTTCGGTGGTGTCAGGTTCATTCAACGACCCAGAAGCCTCCTGAGGCGCTTCCTGGGCTCGCTGCTCGGACTGCTCGATCCGACGGCGGAGTTCGCGCTCGCCGGCGGTCTGCGGCTTGCCGAGGGCCTGCCACGACGCTATGGCAGCAACCACCGTCTCCTCGTCCAAGCCAGACGACATCATGTCGTTCCTGCTGGCCTCGCGGTCGCCGTACTTGGCGAGCATGTCGTTGATGATCACAAGATCGGCCAACTTGGGGTCCGGCTTCGCGATTGCCGCCTCCGGGGAGTCCCGTATGTCGAGGTTCCCTTCGGGCCGACGCTGCCCCTCCTTCGTCGGGCCCTTTGCCTCGAACGTCGCTGTGGGCGTGGCCTGGGTCTGACTCTTGGTCTTCTCGGTCTCCCAGTCATCCATCCAGCGGTGCAGCACATCTTGATCGCCGGGGCGATCGCGCACCCTGCCTCGCTCCAGCAGGAGTTCCGCCACCGTCGTGTTCTCCTCGCTCGCCCAGTCGCCGAGCCAAGCATCCAAACGCTCTTCTTGCACCATCCGGGCGACGGTGTCCCGAGCCTGGGTGAGTTCCTGGTCGGTCGTCACCGTCAGGGGCTTCGGTGCGCCCGCGGCCGGCGGCTCAGGCCGCCGCGCACGTGGCAGCCCGGCGGCAATGGCATCGGCCTGCGAGACCACGTTGTCGTACATGTAGAGCTCACCGAGCGTCGCCCCCGTCACGTTCGTCGCCATGCTGGCGACCCGGTAGCTCAGATGGCGCACTTTCGGCGCCTTACCGCGGTGCCAGCCGGGCTCGATGACCTCAACACCGCCCTCGGCCATGACCGTCTTGAAACCGTCGAGATCCACGCAACGAGGGTCATCCATCGCCGCCCAGAAGGCCTCCCGAATGCGATCGTGGTTGCTCACCTCGCCCTTGGATGCCTTTCGGCGATCCGTCGTCGACCGCTTCTCGCTCTTCTGCTCCCGCACTGGAGGAAGCCTTTGTGTCAGCCCCCATTCCGCTCCTCGCTCGGCGATCCAGGCATCTTGGCGTTCACGAACACGGTTGATATCGGTCAGCGCACCGCTCACCTTCGATCCTGGCTCCCAGACCTTGCCGTCGACTTCCATCCGCGCAAACACAACGGCGTTGCCGACACCGTGAACATGGAACTTGCCACGCTTCTCGCCGCTCTCCTGATCCGGCGTCATGCCATCGCCGTCGGCCTGTCCCACCAGCTTCATCTGAAGTCCCGGGTAGAGCTCGCGAAACATCGTCGTCAGACCCCTGAATGCACGGGCGACCTGCTCTGGGTCGTCCGGGTTCACCTCGTCGAGTCCAAGGGACACGATGTAGTGCACGGCCTCGTTCTCCTTGACTACCGCCCCCTCACGGCGGACATGAGTCGCCTCCTCCTCCTCGTCCGTCGCCACCACCCAATACCGTCGACCGCTAGGCCGGCTACGACGCACGTAGACGGCCAACTCGCCATCGTCGGGGAGGACGTACTTGGCGGGCGACTTCCGCTTCGCACCCTGCTTGCCGTGGCGATGGCGGTGAGCCGCAAACTCCCTTACAGCTGTCTCCACTCGACAGTGCTGCCCTGCAGTGTGCAGGACACGCTCTTTGGTGGCGTTCGGCTTTTGTTTGGTGGTGTAGGCCAACAGCCGAGCCGCCTCGGGCGTGCTACCTATCGTTCCAATCGGCATCAGAGGGCTCTCCACATCTTCGCTGCCCGGTCACCATCACGGTGTGCATCTCGATTGAGCCGAGATTCGATCCGCTCAAGTGCCCGCTGCATCCCGGCCAGCGCCTCAGCCGGGACTCGATCCCCAGCGTTCGCCACACGCGCGAGCTGGTTCACGTTGTTCCCGATCTTCTGGAACTGGAACGCCACATCGGAGTGCGAATCAGCGTTGGCTTGCAAGGCACCCCGAACGCTCACCATCACCTCTTCGGGGACATCCACCCGGAGCGCGTCATGTCGAGTCCTGGACGCCTGGTACTGCTCACCGCGCAGGACCGCCGCTGCGATCCTGACCGTCTCGCGGACCGCCTCTGGACCTGATCCCGAGCCAAGCTGCTCCCTCACGTAAGCGAGGTCGCCGGCATCGTCTGTCGTCATGCGGACGGTGACGACCTTGTCCTTCGTGTGACGCTGCTGGCTTCGCCCAGCTGCGTACCCGACCGACTCCGAGCCGGCCAACCCAGCGTTCTCCATGTAATCGTCCGTCGCTCTCATCGGGCGCTCCCTGTTCGCTCGTTGTTCGCTCACTGTGGTCTCCGGGTGTCGCGGAACCTGCCTGTCTAAGCGTTGGCCCCAAGCTCCTTGCGGAGCCTGGGGCCAACCTGCTTGCCCCCTGGCTCCAAGCCCTCGGCAAGCAATCCGACCGAAATCATTCTCGCTTCGCTCGAACGATTCGGTCGGCACGTTCGGTCGTGGTCGCTGTCGCTCTCCTCCCTCTCTTGGCTAGCCAGGGGCTCCGCCCCTTGGATCCCCGGAGAGGCTCTCAGGCGTTCTTCAACCAAGAGGTCGGGCACGGCTAGGCCCCGTCCACCTATCGGTGGAGAAGGGCCGTAGCCGTGCAGTGACAAGCCCTACAGGTCCAGCGACTCGCGAAGCGCTGCGAGCCGCTTGCGCTCACACACGTCGCCATCAATCTCACCGACGTCGAACCTCAAGTAGAGGTCCTCGACCAGATCCATCCGCAGCCCGTCGCGCTGTGTCAGCGCCTTCGCCTTCAGCGCATCGGCCCTGGCCATAGCCTCGGCGAGTTGCTCCTCGGTGGTCTTCGGCCGGCGCCTCTTCGGCACCGGCTTCCACGGCTCCGTAGCCATCCGTACCGCCGGGGCGGCGCTGGTCTCGTCACTCATAGGTCACTCCAAACGCCCCCAGTAAGAGCCGCATACGCGTCTCTTGCAACTGCTGCAGCCTGGCAATCCGTTCCCTCAGGATCTCGGTCTGCTGCTCCAGTTCGTCCAGCAGTTCCGATGCACTCTCTGGGCCCGAATCGGGCCTAGCTACCGTTGCATTGGCGGTCATGTTGTTGCTCCTTGCGGTGGTGGTGGTGTTGGTCAGCACGTCACAGACGGGCTCGGGTGTTCTTGGTCATGCTTCGTCGAAGTCGCCGTCAGGGCCCCAGCCGCGATGGGCACGGCTGGCTGACGGCACATGAGACAGCGGTAGTTCGATGTGGGTTACGGGAGTTCGCCCCTGGGAGGGCGTGTCAATAGTCAGTAGGGCAGGCGATCCGCATCGGTCGGACGATCGCCAGTGGCCATCGTGCGCATCCGATCGAGATAGGGGTCGAGGACGTCCAGCGGGAGCATCTGCGCCTGGCGCTCAGGACGCCTGGCGTTGTCCCAGTCCCCGCGGGACACCGTCCCGAGCCCCCACTCAGCCAGCCAATTGAGACGCTCAGCGACGCTGAGCGAGCGGTCAGCCAACGTCGGGATCGTAATGACGCCCTGACGGTGCGCCATCACGATGCTTGTAAGCACGGCCCGCTGCGGAGTCACGATACGACGGCCCTTGCCATGGGCGAACCGAACGGCCCAGTCGCGCCATTCAGCCACGGTGCGCAGGCACCCCGTCCTTGCCACCTCACGCGCGATCTGCCGAGCCCGCAAGCAGTCCTCGACACGTTCCCACGGCTCGGTTTCGAAGGTAGCCATCTCGTAGTGGGTGCCATCGGGCAGGGGCACCTGCCTGGGGGTCATGGAGTTAACGACGGGCCTGCGCTTGAGGTCGTAGTCCATCGAAACCGCGCGCTCGACCCTAGACGGGATGAAGTCCTTTCGGTCCTCCCTGCGGGACAGCTCCTGGAAGCTCGGGAAACGCGTGTACCCGTTCGGCACCCGGCCGCTACGAGCCACAACAGCGCCCAACAGAAGCTCACGATCCTCGGCGCTGTCAGGCACGACGCCCTTCGGCATCTTCAGCCCGTTGTGAGCGCACACGCCACCGAGAGAGAGCGACACGTTCCCGCGAGTCGTGAAGTTCACGAGATCTTCCTGGGCATGCTTCACCTCCCAAATAGTCGGCTCCCCGGTCAGAGCAACACGCGCCTCGCTCAGATCCTTGGCGAGGCCGTACATGTCGAGCGCGTTAATCACCTCGACGGTCTGATCGGTGATAAAGCCGTCAGTAGTGACCGAGTAGACGTAGCCGCCCCGCTCGTCGATCTGGTTCATCGCCGCGTGCAACTGAGCACGCACGAGACTCGTCGTCATCGCGGCCTGGTACGGGCTAGTGATCGCCGAACCACCCACGTTCTCCATCTCCTGCGCGCGGGCATCCCAAGACCGCTGCTCGGCAACGTTCTGGGCTGTCTTCCCATAGACGGAGTTGACGCCGGTCTTGAGGATCATCTCTTCGAGAGAACCCTTGCCGAACAACCGCTTGGCAGTGTTGCGGTCGTCGATCAATACCTTCACACCATGGCGCAGTGAAAGACTCGGGCCGCCGTCCGGACCGGCCAACACGCGTCCGTGGTACCCGATCTGGCAGTAGACCTCAGCACCGAGACGCAGAGCGAGCCACAGCTCGGGGCCGCACACCCAAGCACCGGCCGTGCCCTCGGACGTAAGTGAGTAGACAAGCGTCCCGTCGGCCCGGATGGGCAGGCAGGGATGGAGCACGTCGCGGGGGAACGTGAAGGACACGAAGGCGACGAACGGAGTCGTCGGCGTCGGCACGTCCTGGGAGGTGAGGGGTCGCTCATGCACGACCTCCTCGATCGCGCCTGCCTCCCAGTCCAGGTCACGCACCAAAGACATCGCCGTCGGGTAGGCGTTCTGGGCGTCGATGTCCACGGTCGGCTGCAGGTAGAACCCAGGCATCGGACAAGAGTTCAGGCCACCGTGGTAACCGCGAGCGAAAGCCGCCGAGAGCTGCGCCGCTGCGCCATCGAGCGGGTTACGACCCCGCTTGGCGTAGTAGCTCAGGCGATCGCCTTCCTCAACGGCCTCGACGCCCTCATCCTCGTCCACCAGACCTGCGAAACGGCGACGGAACTCGGCGGCACTGGACGCGCCCAAGTAGGCGCTCCCCGAGTCGACCAGGGCAGCAGCAGCACCACTACTCAGGGTGATCGGCGGCACCACGCCATCGCCCCACAGGCGTGTCAGGTACTCGACGACGATCACCGCGTCGTTGATGCCGTACTCGAGAAACTCCGGCAGGTGCTCCCGGCGGTAGTCGCTCATGCGGTCAATCCACCCATCCGGCACCTTCAGTTTCGGCACCCCGCTTGCGTCGCCGAGAACTGCGAGCGACTTCTCTCCGGCAGGTGCCTGCGACATGGTGTCGCGCACCGACACCGACAGGCTTTGCCACCACCAGCCGGACGAGTCACTGCGCTGCATACGGAACGGAAGCAGCGTCACGAGACCACCCGCCGCCGACGTCAGCGAGACGAGGTGGTCCAGCTCGCGTCCCTGACCGCCGATGCGGAACGTCGTCATGTCCGCCGAGCCGTAGTGACACGCCAGCACGATGCGCACCCCCAGCTTCGCAAGCGCCTCGCGGCGCTCCTTCAAGTCCTCAGACCAGAACTCCGGGCGGGCCACGCCGCGCGGCCCGACCTCGGCGGGCACGAGAGGCGAGCGCCACAGCTGAGCGTCCTCAACCACGCCCCACAGCGCCGTATGCAGCGAGATGCGCTGCCGTGAACCCCGCATCGGCAGGATGACGACCTCGACCATCACGGACGGGTCGATCGGATCCGGCACAGCGAACTGGTAGGAGTCGATGACCCGCGCGCCATCCACGGTCGTGAACTCGGTGTCGAAACCCACGACGATCCCGGCGCGCCCGGTGCCCATCGCCTTCACCGACGGCAGGTTGCCGAACGCCGTCGACGGGGCCGACACGCCCACAGCAACCCCTCCCTGCGATGGCGCCGCTGTGCCACGGTCACACGGTCGTAACTCGGGGGTCCCCATAGGGGCTAATGACCGTGACCGACGGTCTCCTCGGCTATGAGCCGAATCGCCGGTTTCAATCGCGTCGGAATCACACGGCAGTTCGGGGGTGCCGTGTTCCGCGGCCTTGCTCAGCGGCTCGTTTGCTCCGACCGGCGAGGCCACCGTCGGTACCCCGGCTGGCCGCGTCGTCGAGCACCGCTGACGCCGCCGTGTGAACACATCGAAGACGGCCTCCGAGTTTCCTACGCGCCCAGGGCGCGCGTCGGCGAGGTCGACGATCTCGCGGTGGGCCCACCCGGGCGCTACGGCGCTCATGACGCACCGCCCAACCGGGCCGCGAGCCGCCTTACTTGGTCGGCGGTCAGCCGAGGGGCAGTCCCGATGATCCGCTCAATGGCGGCCTCACGGTCCTCGAAGGCCGCTGATCGTTTCGGGGCGGCAAGCGCGTCAAGATCAACGCGCAGCACCTTGATGCGGCTTCCGATCTTGACGGCAGGAAGCCGATCGTCAGCGATGTACCTACGCAGGGTGCTATAGGCGCCGTAGCCAAGGGCCACCGCTTCTTGCAACGTCAGATAATGGGTGCCGCTTGACGTCGGCGGCTTGTAATAACTCAATGGTCGCTCCAGAGACAGGCACGCAATGCGTGCTCTCGTCTCTGGCCGACACACTCACAGGTGGCGATCTAGGTCACGCCCGTGTTGCCAGATGGGGTCCTGCCGCAGTCTCTCCCACTGCTGACGCATACCCCGCCCATTTTTACAGTCCTGCCTCGTGCCGTGCTGTACTAGAAACCACGGCGCTTAGCGTTGAGGTGGGCTACCTCGGACGTTCTCCGAAGGGGCTTGCGAGACCCCACATCGTCCCGTCTAGTCGGGTTGACCTTCTCCAAAGGGGCTCGGTCAGCGTCCCCACATGCAACGTCTCGCATTTCCGAGACAACGCCCGATCCAAAAGGCGCGGATAGTTGATTTGATGTCACCATATTACCACCACTGACAAGCCCAAGCAAGTCAGAGCGCTAACACGGTCTAGGTGCGCCGACTAAGAATCGAGTGCACAGGAGCGTGGTCTTCACGCAGCCCTCGAGGGGGAGGGAGGGGGGGACGCCCCCCGGTTCTCTCGCTACCCGACCAAATGATCGTGCATGTCATTGGACTGGCAAAAACACGAATGTGATTGCGAAGGCAATAATCAACGACAAAAGGAGGCGCCGTCCTGTCGATGCCAACGGGTTGGGACCGCGGAAGACCTTCAGGCCTAGACCCGCCCAGATCCAATGAGCCCTCTTCGTGACCTCCACCGGGTCGCTACCTGGTTCCCTCCACGGCCTACAGAGATCAGGCTTGAACTCGCAGAAGCCCTTGGCCACTAGCCGACCCGGTCGTCCCGGCCGGGACACGGAGCTGATGCTCCATCAACGCCCACCACCGCCCCTCCGCCCGAGACGTGACGGGCTGACGGCTAACAGGACGACAGGTCAGCGGGATCTCATTGCCGTAGGACAGTATCCCGAGCCGGCCTCTCAACCTCTTCAACTTTCACCCACGAAGCCGAACCCGGTTGGTCGACTGATGGTCACCCCCAAACTACCGTTGGGGCAGCAGTAGCGGGCGGCGAACAGGTTCGACGCAGCGGGATCACGAGTGTTCTTCAAATCACTTCTCTCAGTCACCTATGAGCTGTTCCGCCATCTTTTCAACGTACTCGTCGAAGCTGCCCAAATACGCTGCCTCACTAACCTGATCGGGCGGTGCAAGTTCCCGCATGTCATTGAGTAACTCTGCTAGGCCATCCAGCTTCTCCGCCACCGTCACAACCTCAAGTGGCGGATGATGATGGAGTGACTCGTCTGAGAATTTTGTCATATCTTCGAGTGTTGCCCGGACCCGACCAAACTCCTCGACCCTACCTACATGGTTAACTCTATATTCCAATGCGGCTTGGAGCTGGTTCTTCCGCTTGCCATTCTTAACAGAATAGGGGCTACCCTTGGTCAATGGACTGTCGGCTACCTGGCTCGAATAGAGCGCATCAGCCAACTGCTCAAAGAGTCGACGAGTGGACAAACCTGCCTGAGCAGCCTGCTCCCCTGTACGAGCTTGCGAAATCGCCAAGACTAAAGCATGAAGCGTTTCCACCGAACGCGGGGCAACAAAGACCATCCAATTCAGCACCGAGGCGATCAACCAAGGGTCCTCAAATTGATTGACAATCTCGATTTGCAAGGCGATATCTCCGCCCATGTAGTTCTTGTCAAAGACCGAATCCATGGTAAGCAAACTTTCGAGCTTCATGTCGACGGTACATCCCGCGTTCCTCAATCTTTCCATGTCGCCATGGAGATCTACCCAGGCAAATGCGGGGTCCCTGCTACCGCACTTCACATCGGGGAGATTCTCACAATACGCATCGGGGTCGACACTCATGGAGCACATGGAGGGTTCATCGCCCGGGCAATACAGCTGATCCATTCCTAGGTACAGTAGTCTTAAACAACTGGCGGCAACCCGATAGTCTAGGACTAGTGATCCATGGAGGTTCTTCAGCAGGAGAACTTCAGATGAATTAATTACTGTTGCGCGCGGGAACACCGCATCGGAGAACTCGCCTACTATGGCGCTCACCATCCCCTCGGAACACCCCGCCATGAGAAGCGCTGCAAATGTGTTGCTCGATGCCGATATCCACTCCCGCTCAGCCCTTCCACCATCGAGCCAGAGATTCGGGTCGGGCAGCAAGACCGTACCGGACCTGATGGTGAATTCTTCGTGTTCCGACGAATGCTTAAGGATACGGCACAGAGTATCCGCTTGCCGCTCCAGGAACCCAGGGTTCCCATCCTCCGGCAAGCAAACTGCCACTCTCACATACCCTCCCTCATACGCTGATGATTAGAATACAGGTACCCGCTCGACCCTACGACTCGCTGGTCAAATCCCATACTACTGACCCAAGACAACCTGGCTCGGTCCTGGAGAGTCGGTTAAAGGAGTCGAGTAAGTCCATCGTGACAAGCACGGCCCGTCAAAGGTTGTTCGACGGCGAGCGAGCCACCGCGTTTTCCCGGCAGGCGTTTGGCGGCTTCACGAGAGCCTGCCGGCCTCCAACCTTGGCTGGCGGCCGGATCACGGGCCTACTGGCCAAATATGACTCGGGTCTCCCACGTCACTGATCCGCAAGACGGGCTGGTCACCAGTGTCCCTCATGAGTTTGGGAGCGGGGCCTCCAGGCTGAACGGGCGGCGACGATTCCGAGCGTTAGGCCGCCAGCCTCGCCGAACGCCATCTCGGGACACCGCTCAGCCAAGAACTAGCCCCCCTTGCCGCCAGAGGTTACTCCGAAGCGGAACTCCATGACATCACCGTCCACCACCTTGTAGTCCTTGCCCTCGATGCGCAGCGTGCCCTCGTCGCGTGCCTTCGACCACGATCCGGCCGCCAGCAGCACGTCCCACTGAATCGTCTCGGCACGAATGAAGCCGCGCTCGAAGTCGGTGTGGATCACGCCGGCGGCCTGCGGTGCGGTCGAGCCCGCCCGGAACGTCCACGCGCGGCTCTCCTTTTCGCCGGTGGTGAAGAAGGTGCGCAGCCCCAGCAGCTGGTAGGCGGTGTGCAAAAAAGTGGGCAGCGCCCCTTCGCCGAGGCCCAGCGCGTCCAGCATCTCGACGCGGTCCTCGGCGTCCAGCATGGCCGCCTCGGCCTCGAGCTGGATCGACAGACCGATCACCGGCGCCGTGTCGCCCACCAGCTCTCGCACCCCGGCCAGGTGGGCGTCGGGTTCCTCCAGCTGGTCCTCGCCCAGGTTGACCAACACGATCACCGGCTTGGAGGTGAGCAATTGCTCGGCCTTGAGCAGCGCCAGCGTGTCGTCGCCCAGGCCGGCCCGCCACACCGGGGTACCTGCGCCCAGCACGTCGATCGCCGCCTCCATCGCCGCCACCTCGGGCGCCAGCACCGGGTTGGATCGCGCGGCCTTGCGGCGCTTGTCGATGTGCTTCTCCATCGCCTCCAGGTCGGCCGTGATCAGCTCGAGCTCCAGGATCTCCAGCTGCTCGGCCGGATCGGAGGAGCCGGGCACGTCGGTGTCCTCGAAGGCCCGCAGCACGAACACGGTCGCGTCCACCTCCCGGATGTGGGCCAGGAAGCGGTTGCCCAGCCCCTCGCCCTGGGAGGCGCCCTTCACCAGGCCGGCGATGTCGACGAACTGCACGGCGGTGGGGATGACGTTCTTGGACTTGCTCATCTCAGCCAGCGCATCGAGGCGGCTGTCGAGCACCTTGGCCACGCCGACGTTGGGGTCAACCGTGGCGAAGGCATAGGGCGCCGCGAGGGCGCCGCCCCCGGCGAGTGCGTTGTACAGCGACGACTTGCCCGCATTGGGGAGTCCGACGAATCCGAAGCGTTCCATGAGGGGCGGCAGCCTACCGGAGCCCGCTTTGGCGTCCCATGGGCACCGCAGCCCGGGGTCGATCACCGGCCGTGTTGGCCGTCGGCAAACGACGGCCTACAGCACGTCGAAGTCCAACAGCTCGAAGCTGTCGAAGCGCAGGTCGCTGGTGCCGATGCGACGGGGCACCGCCTTGAAGCACAGGTGCAGCGGCGAGGGCAGGTAGCGCTGGGGTACCAGCGCCCCGAACACCCGCACGTCGGAGTTCATGCCGACGTACAGCGCCAAGGGCGTGCGGTGGTGCGCGCACACCTCGCCGACCATCGCCGGGGTAAACCATGCCTTTCGCAGTCCGTCGGCCCGGCGCCGCTCGCCCCGTACGAGCACCTTCATGAGCACCGCCACCCTGACGCCCCGCCAGGTGGTGGTGGTCGACACCGCCACCATGTCGTCGGCCACGTGCAGGGTGTAGGTGCTCAGCGGGCTGGCCAACCGCCAGCGCAGCACGTCGAGGTGCCACCACAGCCGCACGCCCCGCCGAGGGGCCAGGTCGGTGTCGGCCAGCAGCTCCCCCAGCCGGTCGCTCTCCAGCAGCGCCCGGTCCACCGTGTGATGGCTGAACCGCGCCTTGGTCCACGGCGTCGGGCCCAACACCTTGGTGGGCAGTTCGGCCTCGGTGACCACCCCAAAGGCTTCCAGGGCCTGGCGGGACTGATCGTTCATCACCCCGTAGATGCCCGCCTGGTCGAACCCCTCGATCATCAGCCACGCCTGGAGGCACATGCGCAGAAACGCACCCTCGCGCTGCGCGTCGGGCACCGAGGCGACGTTGGCGATCAGCCACATGTCGAGGGTGCCGTCAACGGTTCGCAGCCGCCGGGGCGCACCGGCCAGGTGGCTGATCGCCCGGCCGTCGCGCCGGACGATGCCGCTGAAGGTCTCCCCGAAGGGGCACTGGGTGTAGAACCAGCGCAGGTAGTCGAGGGTCTCGAAGCGGGGCACGTCAAAGGCCGAGGCCAGCACCCGACGAATCTCTTCGAGGTCCTCGGGTCGGGTCAGCACCGACTCGGTGTGCTCGTCGCCGTCGTGGACGACCGCGTCGACGTCGTACCACCAGCCGGGCGGAACCCTCAGTGGGCTCGGCTCGATCATCGGATCATGTCATTCTCGTCAGAGGCGGGGTCGTCGCGTCGCAATCGTTCGCCGGGCCAGGGTGCACGCCCCGAAGCTACCGCCCGGTCAGCTTTGGGGGGTTGGCCCCGCGGGCGGTAGCCTCTCCGGATGTCTCAGCGGACCCAACGCAAGAAGAAGAACGCCCGGAAGAAGAAGGCCAACCACGGCCGCAAGCCCAACCTGGGCCGCAACTGATCCTGGAGTAGCTCGCCGTACGGCCCTTGTCGCTGTTTGAGCAGAGCAACCCAGACTGCGCCGACGAGTGCTCCTCGGGGCACTTTTCTGCGTTGTGGGGCGAGTTTGCCCCCGGCTCCCGTCACCGTGCCCCCCGAACATGGCGGGCACGGTGACACGCGGCGCACCGCAGCTGCAGACCATCGACCACCGTCTGGTTGCTGATCGAGAAGTCGGGAACGTGGTCGTACTCGAGCAGGTCGCTGCCCCCGCAGTCGACGCAGCGGCGGTCGCGTTCCTTCACCACCCGCTTCTGTCGGGCGGACGGGTGCCGTCGACGGGCCGAGGCGTTCAGCGGGGTGCCCTCGGCGTTGTGGATCAGCGCCCGCACCCACGACTGGGGCAATGCCCGCATCACGGCCTGGCGCGTCACCGGGGTGCCGTCATCCATCGTCGTCCCGTCACCGCGAACGTGCAGGATCACCTCGGCGCTCAGCTGAGCTCCCCCGCCGCACATCACGGCGACCAGGGCGTCGGCTCGTTGCTGGGCCAGCGTGGGGTGGATCACCTGCTCGGCGGCCTGGCGCTCGGGCCACCCGGCCATTGCGATGGCGCCGACGACGTCGGAATGGCCGACGATGTCGGAGCCGCCCCCGTTGGAGCCCACGCGATCAACCGAGTCCTGCCGGGCGCGCATCACTGCGGCATCGATCACCGCCATCACGCCGCCGGCGACATCGGGGGGCAGGCGAAGCGTGCCGGTTGCCTGGCCGTCCGGCTCGACCCTCCAGCTGAGGCTACGGGACTCCCGATGTCGCTCGTCGCGCACGTCTTCGGTCTCTTCACGACGGGACCATGTCGCCAGCGCCGCACCCAGCGCGCCGGCGTTCACCGAACAGGCCAGGTCGATCAGCTCGCGCTCGTTCTCCATCGTCGCCACCCGCACCAGGATCCGTACCTTGGCATAGGACAGCTCGCGCCGAGCCAGCGCCTCATCGAGCATCGGCAACCGCCGGAGCGCTCGCCCGACGGCGATCCACTCCCGGGCCGTTCGCACCGAGATGTCCAACCGCTGGCTGATCCACCGGGCCGCCGACGAGCTGCCGTCGCCGAACCACTCCGAGGTGCCGGCAAACTCCGCGGCCAAGCGCACCAGGTCGTGATGGCGCTCCGACGCACGCCATCCCACCTCGACCAGGCGTTCGCCCAGCGTGGTTCCCGCTGCGCCGACGCGTCGGGGGGTCGGTCGGTGCGCCGCCGAGCCAACCAGTTCCAATGTCGGCGCCCGGGTCGAGTCGTGAACGAGCTCGAGAGCCGGTCGGTTGGGTCGTTCGGGTGCTGGTGTGGGACGTATTGGTGTCGTGTGTCCGGGCGCCGAGTGTTCGGGTGTCATCGCCGTGCCTCCTTCCACCGGCGTCGCAGCGCTCAGCCGGCGGGTCGTCATCTGCGGGAGGAAGGCCCGAACCGAGGCCGACGACGGCGCCCACACCACCCGGGAGCGACGAGGCGGAGCTCGCCGATTCCGGGTCCTGAGCGGTTTCGATTCACGATAACGAGGGACTGTGACGTTCCAGCCGCGCACCTCTACGCCGACCGAACTTGCCCCAAACGGCTGGGCTCGCTGCTTTGGGACGATGAAGGGCCAGCAGGTGACCGCTATCCATCCCAGACGTGATCGCCCGTCGGACCCGTGCGGTGCGCTGAGGGGATGCTTTGACCCACGAGCGGGGCGGGCTCCGCATCGGGGGCGTGACGCGAGGCGGCAGCGGCGTGGGCTGCTGAGCGCTCCTTGCTGGGGCTGAACACGAAGGCCACGGTGACGGCGGCAGTGAGAGCGAGCAACGCCGAAATGGTGTTGGCGATGTTGAAGGCGCCGGTGAAGGCCACGCCGGCGCGGTCGGCCAACTCGGCTCCGCCCCCCGGCAGGGACCGGGCGATCTGGCTGGCGGCCCCAACCGAGTCCTTCGCCGCCGCCGCCTGCTCGGGGCCCAACCCCAGATCGTCGATGCGCAGGTTGGCCTGATAGGCGCTGGCGATGATGCTGCCCAGCACGGCGATGCCCAGGGCGCCACCAAACTCGCGCGTGGTGTCGTTGACCGCCGACCCCACCCCAGCCTTGGCATCGGGCACCGCGCTCATGATGTTTCCGGTCGCAGGGGCTGCCGTGATGCCCATCCCGGTGCCCAACAGCACGTACGCGGCACCGAGGGGCAGGTACGGCCACGACGGCGCAGCAAACGCCAGGACGGCGAACCCGGAGGAGATGAACGTGAAGCCGACGGCGATCACCGGGCCGCTGCCGAAGCGTTCGCTCAGCGACGAGCTGCGGGGGGCGACGAGCACCTGCATGATCGCCACCGGCACGGCGGCAAGACCGGCGAACAGTGGCGAGTCTCCCCGCACGAACTGCAGGTACAGGGTGTTGAGAAAGAAGAAGCCGATCATCGCAAAGAACGTCACGGTGACGACGCCGCTGCCGACCGAGAAGCGGCGGTCGGCGAACAACTCGAGGGGCAGCATCGGGTGGCGGGCGTGGCGCTCTCGCACCACAAAGCCCACCAGGGTCACCGCCGCCACTGCGAACCCGACGAGCACCTCGGGGCTCGACCAGCCCAGGTTGGGCCCCTCGATGATGCCGAAGACCAACGCGGTGATGCCGACGAGCGACAGTGCGGTACCCGGCAGGTCGAGCGGCGTGTTGTGCGTGTCGCGGGACCTCGGGGCCAGCACGGCGATCGACCCCGCCAACACGATGACGATCGGGATGTTCACCAGCAGGGCGGCCCCCCACCAGAACCATTCGAGGAGGGCGCCGGAGACGATCGGACCGATCGCCGCCCCGGCACCGGCGAAACCGGCCCAGATGGCGATCGCCCGGCGACGCTCCTTGGGCGGAAACACGGTGACGACCAGCGACAGCGTGGCGGGCATGACGAAGGCGGCACCGGCACCCATCGTGGCCCGCCCGGCGATCACCTGGGCCGGGGTAGAGCCCAGGCCGCCCACCGTTGCGCCGACCGCAAAAACGGCCAGGCCGAACAGCAGCGCGTTGCGGCGGCCGAAGCGGTCACCCAGTGCTCCGGCGGTCAGCAGCAACCCGGCGAACACCAGCGCATAGGAGTCGATGATCCACTGCAGCGCCGAGTTGCTGGCGTCGAGCGACTCCTGGAGGGTGGGCAGCGCAACGTTCAGACCGGACACCGACATCACCACGACGGTGAGGGACGCTGCCATCACCCCGAGAATCCACCAACGGCGTTCGTGGATCTCGGGGATCTCGTAGAGGGGGATGGAATTGTCGGTCACGGGGTGTCCTTCGGACGGGTTTGGTTGGGAGGACCGGTCCGGGTCCTCGTGCGTTCGGTGGCGTTCACGACGGCTCGGCGAGGGCGGGCGAACACAGCAGCGCCCGCAGTGCAGCCTCGACCGGAGCGCGCACGTTGGCATCGCCCAGCTCGGCGGCGACCAGTTGGGTTTCGGCCTCGACGATCACCTGGTAGGCGTCGTCGAGCAGCCGCGTTCCATCGTCGGTGAGCACGATGTGGGCAGCCCGCCGGTCGGCCGGGTTCGCCGTTCGGTTCAGCAGGTTGCGCGCTTCGAGTCGATCGAGGCGCTTGGTCATCCCACCGGCGGTGATCATCACCGCGTGGCAGATCTCGGACGCCGTAATCGGCCCGGAGCGGCGCACCGTGGCCAGCACGTCGAACTCGCCAACGGTCAGCTCGAACGGTGCGAGCAACCTGGCCCGGGCCTCTTCCAAGCGGGCCGCCAGCCGCAGCACGCGTCCGGTGACCGCCAAGCCGCCCAGGTCGAGTTCGGGCTTGAGAGCGACAACCTGATCGATCAGCTCGTCGAGGTGATCACGACCCGGCGGCAGCTTGCCGGGTCGCCCCACTTGCTCAAGTTGCGTGGTGTGCTCGGGTATCACCCGGGCACGTTACCCGATGTACTTTCCCACGAAACTGTTTCCCGGCAAACCACCCGGCTCGGCGGTACCGTCGTGCCGGGACAGCACCGCACCAACATCGGCGCCGCGGCGCCGGCCTCAGCCGTAGTACTGCTCGAGTTCGGCGTTCATCTGCTCGTTGGCCTTGTTCAGCGCGTCCTCGGGCGATGCGCCTGAGCGGGCGGTGGACTCCATCGTCTTCTGCATGATGTCGGTGTACTCGGGATAGGGCCCGATCAGCGGTCCGGGCCGCTTGGGATCGATCAGCGCCATCTGCTCGTAACCCACCTTGAGCAGCTGACCGGCCCGGTCCTCCTTCCAGAACTTCTGGATCCGGGGGTCGTCGGCGACATCGCCGATCACCGGCAGGTACGAGCCGACGAGATGCCAGGCGACCACCTGATCGGGCTGCGACATGAAACCGAGGTACTTGGCCGCTGCGGCCTGTTGCACCTTGGGCACCCGGTTGGAGATGCCGAAGTAGCCCCCGGACACCCGCACGCCGCCGGGTTGGTCGAGGCCCGGGAACGGGGTGGCGGCCGGGTCGAGTCCGCCGGTGTCGACCGAGGAGGCATCCTGCCCGCCGGTGTCCAGGTCGCCGCCGAGGAACGCCTTGATCGACGTGGAGGCGGTCGACGTCTCGATCAACATCGACGATTTTTCCTGGGCCACGTTGAGGTATTGGTTGATCTGCCCCGGGGTGTTCGAGATCGGGTCGGCCAACCCGTCGGCCACCATGTCCTGGATCCACTGCAGCGTCTCGACACCGGCCTCGTTGTTCAGGTTGGCCTCCGTGACTGCGCCAGATCTTCCGTTGTCGGGCAGGACGATGTCCTCGCCGACCCCGTTCACCCAGCAGGTGAAGAACCACGGGTCCAGCTTCAGCGCCAAGGGCTTTTCGATGCCCGACGCCTTCAGCTTCTCGGCGGCGCTGCGCACCTCGGCCAACGTCTGCGGTGGCGAGTCGACGTCCAGGCCCGCCTCGCGGAAGTGGCTGCGGTTATAGAACATGATCGGCCCGGAGACGTTGACGTAGCCGGGGTAGAAGACGCCGTCGACCGTGTAGGCGCTGCGGACGGCGGGCTGCACCGAGTCGAGGTCGAAACCCACCTCCTCGGCACATGCTTCGGCGGGAAACAGCGTGCCGGTGTCGATGATCGTGCGGATCGTCGTGTCCTCGAGGTACACGACGGCGGGCACGCCTTCGCCGCTGGCTGCGGCGGCGTTGTACTTGCGGAACACCTCGGAGTAGTCGGCGCCCTGGTTCTGCAGGGTGACGTTCACCTCGTCCTGGCTGTCGTTGAACGCCTGGGTGACCTCCTCAAGCGCCTTGGCGGGCTCAGCACCCAAGGCGTGCCACACGACGATGTTGGTGACGCCGGTGGCCTTGTCCAGCTCGCCCATCGGGCAGTCGGGCAGGTTGTCGGCGGACACGTCGTCACCCTCGAGGGCCTCGATCGTCGGGGGCGGCCCGCAAGCGACGGCGGTGGTGCCCGCCAGCACGGCGACGCCCACCAACCCGGCCCGCAGCCGGCCGGGGCGTTTGGCGCCCGGTCGTCCATTCGATCGCCTTGACGGTGTCACATGCATCTCGTTCTCACCCCTTGACCGCACCGGCGGTCAATCCTCGCACGATCGCTCGCTGGAACACGATCAACAGCGCAAAGATCGGCAGCGCCGCCAGGACGGCACCGGCCACCCCGACGTTGAGCTGCTGGATGTTTTGGGCCGCAAGGCGTTTCAGCGCGATCTGCAGCGTCTGGTGGCTTTCCTGCTCGGTGACCACCCGGGGCCACAGGTACTGGTTCCAGGACGACAGGAAGGCGAGCAGGCCGACCGAGGCGACGACGGGCGCCGCCAACGGCACGGCGATGCGGGTCATGAACCGGAAGTGGCCGTAGCCGTCGAGAAAGGCGGCTTCGCGCAGTTCGTTGGGGATGCCGAGGAACCCCTGGCGCAGGAGGAAGGTGCCCAGCGCCGAAGCGAGGAACGGCGCCACCAGGCCTTGCAGCGTGTCGATCCAGCCCCACTGACGGATCGTGAGGGAGTTGGCCACGAAGGTCACCTCGAGGGGCAGCATCAGGGTGGCGACGAACAGCACGAACAGCAGCTTCTTAAACGGGAAGCGCAGGAACACGAAGGCGTAGGCGGCCAGCACGGCGGTGATGACCTGGGTCACCGTGATCACCGCCGACATGGCGAAGCTCCAGAACGTGGCCGCCGAAAGGTTGCCGCCGTTCCACGCCCGGCTGAACACGTCCCACTCCGCCTCGACCGGCCAGGGCGGGTTGCCGGCCCGCGCATAGGCCGCCGGGTCGGACAGCGCCCGCATCACCGACATGTACAGCGGGTACAGGATGACCAGCGCCAACAGGGTGAGGAACAGGTACCAGCCCAGCTTCTTCAGCTGGGCGCCGGCTGGGGCCGCCACCACCGGCGCCGGGCCGGACGGGGCGATCACCCCGGACCGGGCGGAGGTGAACCCGGTGCCGACGGTCGCTGCATCGGTGGTTGTGTGGGTCGGAGCTACGTCAGTCACGGTTCATCCCCCGTTCCAGTAACAGGAACTGCCCCAGCCCGATGATCAGCGTGATGCCGAACAGGCCCACCGCCATCACCGAGCCGTCGGTGATGTTGGTCGGGTCGAGCTTCTGGGCGATCGTGTACACCAGGGTCGAGGTGCTGCCCTCCGGGCCGCCTCCGGTGATGATGTCGGGCAGAGCAAACTCCTGCATACCGAAGATGGTGAGGGCGACGACCAGGAAGGTGAGCACCGGCGTCAGGGCCGGCAGGGTCACTTTGAAGAAGCGGCCGATGGCGCCGTATCCGTCGATCATCGCCGCCTCGGTCAGCTCGTCGGGCACCGCCTGCAGCCCAGCGAGCACGATGACGAAGCTGAGGCCGAGGTTCTTCCACACGGCGACCAGCGCCAGGGCGGGCAACGCAGTGCCGGGGTTGGACAGCCAGTCCACCTTGAACACGCCGACCGCGGGGTTGATCAGGCCGAAGAACAGCACGGCGGCCACAGCAACCGAGGTGGCGATCGTCGAGCTGAAGATCGTCTGATAGATCTTCATGCCCTTCAGACGTCGGTGGGCGGCCACCGCCAGCAGCGTGCCCAAAATCAGGCCGGCGGGCACGGTCAGCAGCACGAACTGCACCGAGATCCACAGCCCGTCGAGAAACTCCGATGAGGTGAGCACATCGACGTAGTGGCTGAAACCGACGCGCTCGTAGAACGAGCCTCGTTGGCGACTGTCGTAGAAGCCCCACGACACCAGGCGGGCGAACGGGAAGTAGAAGAACAGGCCGAAGATCACCAGCGACGGCGCCAGGAAGGCGGCGGCCAGGCCAGTCTCCCGCAGGCTGTGGCCAAACAGGCCACTGCGCCTGACGCCCTCGGGCGCCGTGTCGTCCTTGGCGTCGGCGTCTGGCAGGACCCCCATCAGCGAGGCTCCCCGGCGACCCGCCGCGTCCCGGTGGTGCGACTCACAGGTGCACCCCGGTGTCGGCGTCGAACAGCTGCACCGCACCTGGCTGGGGCGTGGCCCGGATGATCTCGCCGTTGCGGGCGTCGACGCGGCCGGCGGCCCGCAGGATCACGCGGCGGCGGGTGGCACCCACCTGTTCAGGATCGTCGCTGTCGACCACGGCGTCGCCCACCAGCGAGGTCGTGCCGGCGTCGTTGCTGTCCCCGTCGTCGGCGGCGTCCCGCGCCGAGCGCTGGGCGGCCCCTACATCGACCAGGTCGGCGGTGATCAGGCTCTCGTAGCCCAACCATTCGACCGCCTTGACCTCCATGGTCAGACCGTCGTCGGACAGGACGAGGTGCTCGGGTCGGATACCGACGACCACCGGTGCGCCGGCCTCCAGTTTGTGGGTGGCGTCAAGCTTGGCGCCTGCCACTTCGACACCCTCGGAGGTGGCCACGCCGTCCATCAGGTTCATGGGCGGAGTACCGATGAACCCGGCGACGAAGGTATTGGCGGGCCGGTCGTACACGTCGTCGGGGGTGCCCACCTGGTGGAGCGCGCCGTTGGCCATGATGGCGACGCGATCGGCCATCGTCATCGCCTCGATCTGGTCGTGCGTGACGTAGACGACCGTGCCGCCGAGGCGCTCGTGCAGGTCGATCAGCTCGGCGCGGGTCTGGGCCCGCAGCTTGGCGTCCAGGTTCGACAACGGCTCGTCCATCAACAGCACCTTGGCCCGGGCGACGATGGCCCGGGCGAGGGCCACCCGCTGGCGCTGGCCGCCGGACAGGGCGCCGGGCTTGCGGTCGAGGTAGTCCTCCAGGTCGAGCATTCGGGCCGCTTCGATCACCCGCGCGTCGCGCTCCTCGCTGCTCAGCCGGCGGGGGTCGCCGCCGCCGTCGGGCGGAACGTCCTTGGCCTTCAGCGGCGACTCGATGTTCTTGCGCACCGTCAGGTTGGGATACAGCGCATAGCTCTGGAACACCATCGCGATGCCGCGCTTGCGGGGGTCGACGTGGTTGACCACCTCGCCGTCGATGCTCAGGGCGCCTTCGGTGATCGACTCCAATCCGGCGATCATGCGCAGGGCGGTGGACTTACCGCAGCCCGACGGGCCCAACAGCACCATGAATTCGCCCTCGACGATGTCGAGGGACATTGCGTCCACCGCCGTCGTCTTTCCGAAGCGTTTGGTGACCTGGTCGAAGCGAACCGTTGACACGCCGCCAACCTAGACGCTGGGCATCCCCGCGTGACGGTTCACTTGCGAGGCGCCGGTCCGGCCGCCGCACCGGCCGACGGCGCCCCTCCCAGCCGGTCGCACCAGCGTTGGCGCAACGGCGAAACCCGCTCCCTGACCGAGACGGTTCATTCCCGGCCGACCCACCGGTCGCGCACGGTGTAGATCAGTGGGGTCGAAGCCAGGGCGGTCACCCCCTTGATGGCGATGTTGGCCCAGATGATCGACCACACGACGGCGCCGGGGATCCGGCCGGCAAAAGCAATCACCGCAAAGATCACCGAATCGAGCGGGACCGACACCGAATTGGAGCTGATCACCCGACCCCACTGGTGGCGTGCCCCGAAGCGTGCCACCCAGGCCCGGTACACCTCGGTGTCGACCAGCTCGGCGATCAACTGGGCGATGATCGACGCCGCGATGATGCGCAGCACCGGGTTGAGCACGTTGGCAAACTCGCTCTGGGCCGCTCCGGTGGTCGCCGGATCGCCGGGCAGGACGGCTGCCGCCCACAGCCCCAGTGCCAGCAGCGCGTTGAACCCGGCGGTGGCCACCACCGTCGTGCGGGCCACAGCGGTGCCGCCCGCCTTGTGCACGACGTCGCGCAGGGTGAAGGTCAGCGGGTAGGTGAGCGTGCCGGCGTCCACCGCCCAGCCGCCGAGCGACAAGATGCGCACCGACATGACGTTGGCCATCAGGGAGGTGGCCACGTAGGCGCCGCCGACCACCATCAGCACCATCACCGCACGCTCGCTGTACATCGTTGTTGCGTCGACATCGGTCCGACCGACGGCGACGGCACTGTCCACCCGTGGGTTGATCGTGCCCATCGCGGCAGCGTAGATGCGTTCGGCGAATCGATCCTCAGCCCATCTCGCTGGGGCCCACGTCGAATCTCACTCCGCCACCCGCTGCCCTTCTTCCCCGGGCACCACAAACCGGCCACCGATTTCTTTGCCTGGCGGACCTGCGTACGCCCTCCCGCTCGGGGCGAGGCACCTTTGCCAGGGTGAGCCGGAACGCCTAGCGTCCGCGCGATGAAGCCCTCGATGGACTGGGGGTTTCTCACGACCTCAACCGTTCGGTGGGCGTCGCTGCGGGGCACAACTCAGGCGGAATTTCATGGCTATTGGCGGGCTCATGTCCAGCGGACCTTCTTCATCGGGCCGACCCTCGGGCAGTCGTCTTCGGGCGACGTCACTCAAGCGGGCCGGCATCACCGCCTTCCTGGTGGCCGCAGTGCTCGGCCCAAGTGCGGCCTGCGCTCCAGATGAGACGGTCCCTCCCCCGGTGACCGAGCCCACTGACCCGCCCGTCGACCCGCAGCCTGCTCAACCTGGTGATGGCACGACGGCGGAGACGGCGGGTGCTTCGTGCTGGGGGGTCAAGCAGAAGTTCTCGCAGTCGGCCACCGGTGTGTATTGGTTGCGCACCAGCACGCTGGTCGCTCCCGAGAAGTTCACCTGTGACATGACCACCGATGGTGGCGGCTGGGCGTTGGTCGGCGTGGGCCGGGAGGGATGGAACTGGTCGCCCGCGGCACAGGGCAACGTCGCCCGGTTGTTGACCGACCCAAACGGTCAGGCGTCCCAGGCCCCGGTGCACCTCTCGGCTGACAAGGTCAACGGGCTGCTCGATGGCGGTGCTGCGTCCCAGTTGCCCGACGGTATTCGCCTCCGCCGGTCCGCCAACGCTGCCGGCACGTCGTGGCAGGAGGTCCGCTGGAATCTTGCCACTGCCGAACCGTGGTCGTGGCACTTCTCCGCCGGCAAGCCACTGGCCAAGATGACG
>NZ_DAOLGP010000029.1:54991-57800 GCF_035329545.1 Candidatus Neomicrothrix sp. | reverse complement strand
GCAGTCGCCGGCGCAGGGCCGCCAACGCTCCACCCCCATCGCCCGGACCGGTCCCGGCCGGCTCGAAACCTGTGATCGAAGCCATGGGACCAGTCTGATCAACACCTGTGACAACCAAGCCGACGATGGCGTCGGAACGGCGAAATTTTTCTAGAAGTTCCTTCTGGCGCAACACGGGAGACGCGCAGACAGAGCTGCGGGTCTGGTGGCCAACCGCGCGAAAGGGACGCCACAGGGGCACCCCAAGCAACCCCGACGACATCTGGGCACCTCTGGGCGACAATTCCCGAACGCTGACCCGGCACGATTGACGCTTGCGGTGGGACCGTTGCGACTATTCCGCGGTCGAGGGCGTTGCTACGACTTCGTGACCGCCACTGCGGAGCTCCCCAGCAGCTGCGGTCAAGCCTTGGGAGGTCAGATGGCGCTCAGCTCACAGGCGGCCCCTTCGAGTCCCTCAGCCAACGCCCGTGCGTGGTCCTGCGCCGGCGTCGACGACCCGATGCGCAGGGGAGGTGCAGGCTTTGACTTGTGTCCCGCGAGGAACAGCACGGGTCACGCCTCCGTGGGCGACGCCATCGCGCGAGCCTGGATCGACCCCTCGATCGATCGACCTGCCACGTCAAGATCGGTCACGCATCGATCGTCGATGCGACCGCCGGCCGGCTCATGTTCAAAGAACTTGCGTGCCGCCTTGGCGGTCGATCGGGTAATCAACGCCGACCCGCCGGCGCCGATGCCTGCGCCGATCCCGAAAGGCACCAGGCGGCCGAGGCGAAGCGCTCCTTGCTCGATACCGAACTTGGTCAGCACCTGGGCGCTCAGCTTGGCGTTGATCGACGACAGGTTCTCGTCGGGGATTCGGCCGACCAGGCTGGCCCCGCCAGCGGAGCCGATGCGCCCGGCCACGCCCTCAAGTCCGGCCGCGGCGCCGTTGGCCATCGTCAGGACGCTGACCACCCAGCTGCGCCGTTGCTCGAGCGACTCGGCGTCGTGGCCGGCGGCGATGCCGATCGCCAGTATCATCTCCCCCATCTTGGTGATCGAGTAGGCAAGGTCGACCGTGCTCGACGCCAGCACCGTGCCCGTACCGGCACCCGGAATGGCCGCAGCGCCGCCGGCGAGGGCGGACACCGCAGCCAACTCCCGGGTATAGCGCTTCGCGATCAGCTTGATCAGCTCATCGGCGTTGCCGGGCCGGTATTTCAGCTGCAACCCGGCGACCACCTCTCGGGCGGGCTCATACCGGGTGCGGGCCACCCGTTCGATGGCAGGGTGGAAGATCCTGTCGATGGCTCCGGCCACGGGCGGCCTCCTGGGCTGGGCAACCGTGCCATGTTACGGGAGGGGAGCGACGTCGACGCGGCGCCTGGTTTGGCCGGTCGGTAGGGTCACCGGGTGCCTCAGCCTCTCGCTCCCCAGCCGCACGACGGACCCCCCCAGCTGACGATCCAGCCCCGCAACTTTGCGGCCGAGGATCCGGGAGGCTGGAACCAGCTTGTCGACACAGCGGTGGCCGCCGACGCCGCCGGCATCGACCGCATCATCGTGTCCGACCACGTGGTATTCGGTGAGCAACCCGAGGCGTACGCCGACCCGAAGAGCGGCGGGGTCGAGGGTGGGCGTCAACCGACCGGGCCGGACGGGCACTGGCTCGAACCGTTGACGACTCTGGCGTTCCTCGCCGGGCAAACCGAGCGGGTGCGGCTGGGCACCAGCATCCTGCTCGCAGCGCTGCGGCGCCCCGTGGTACTCGCCAAGACCGCCGCCACGCTCGACGTGCTCTCCGGCGGGCGACTCGACCTCGGCGTTGGAGTCGGCTGGCAGAAAGAGGAGTACGAGGCCGCCGGGCTCGACTTCGCCAGCCGCGGCCGGCAACTCGACCACACGCTCGAGGTATGCCGGACGCTCTGGACTGAGGAGCGGGCCGGCTACGACGCGCCCGAGCTGAGCTTTGACGGCATCCACGCGATGCCCAAGCCGGTGCAACCCGGGGGCGTCCCGGTGTGGGTGGGCGGCACCGTTCAGCCCCGGGCCATGGAACGCTTGGCCCGCTTCGGCACCGGCTGGATCCCCTGGGGGCCGGCCGTGGCCGACCCGTTGCGTGGCGTCCGCGAGATGCGCCAAGCGATGGAGGACCTCGGACGCGACCCGGCGACCGTTCAGGTCACCACCTACCTGCGGGGAGTGCGAGACGACAACGGCGAACTCGACTTGGCCCCAACCATGTCGGCGGCGCCGCCGCTGGTCGAGCTCGGCATCACCGACTTCAAGGTGCCCATCGCCGTGCCCGATGGCGTGGGGCCCGCCACCGAGCGCCTGACCGAGGTGGTTGCGGCGTTTCAATCAGCGGTGAAGTAACGCCGGAGGCCGGGTTGCGGTCGCCTACAGGTCGACGGGCCGGTTGACGAACCGCCTGGCTTGCGGGCTGTAGAACCAGCCGGACTGGGCGAGGGTGCCACCGTCGACCGGGATGTTGTGGCCGGTGACGAAGGCGGACAGGTCACTGGCGAGAAACAAGGCGACACGGGCCACGTCGTCGGGCCAGCCGACGCGACCAACCGGGGCCCAGGATTCCCAACGCTCATCGTGATCGTCGTGTCCGGCCAGGTAGTCGACCTGCGGGGTCTGGATCAGGTCGGGCCCGATGCCGTTGCAGCGGATGCCCTTGCGTCCGTATCCGGCGGCAAGCGACTGGGTGAAGTGGCTGGCCCCGGCCTTCATGGCGGCATAGACCGGCTCGCCTGGAAACCCGCGAGTGCCCTCGACCGAGTGGATGTTGACGATCGAACCGCCGCCTCGGTCGATC
>NZ_DAOLGP010000029.1:0-54891 GCF_035329545.1 Candidatus Neomicrothrix sp. | reverse complement strand
CCCATGCTGGGCAAACATGGTGGCGATGGCGGCTCCGATACCGTCGCCCCCACCCGTGATCACCGCCACCTTGCCGAGGAGCAACGCCGTCCACTCGTCGATCGGTGGGACGTCGGCGGGTCGTTGGGTCATGGAGGTTTGGTAGCACATGACGATGGCATCAGCGGGATCCACGAAGGAGGCCCAGAAGGATGAAGAGCGAGAGCGAACAGATCCGTTCGTTGGCCATTGAGTACGCCGAGGGCGTGGACCGTCGTCGCTTCGATGCGGTGGCGGAACTGTTCTTGGAGTCGGGCACCCTGGAGCCTCCGGGGGCGTTGCGCAGCGGCCGGCGCGACATCGCAGCGGCGCTGGAGGGGCTGCGTCGCTACTCCGGCACGTTCCACCATCTCGGCCAGCGCCGAGTGGACCTCGATGGCGACGAAGCGACCGGAGAGGTCTACTGCCAGGCGCATCATTTCGTTGAGACCGATGGTCGACGCGAAGATCGAGTGGTGTTCATTCGGTATCAGGACGCCTACGTGCGCCGCCTTGAAGGGTGGCGGTTTGCGTCCAGGCGCCTCGAGGTCGACTGGGTGGAGGAGCGCATGAGCGGCTGACGGCGACGGAACCGTGAAATTCGTGCAGACTGATCCCCATGATCACGGTGGTTGCAGGAGACCTCACCCGACAGGACACCCAGGTGGTGGTTAACGCCGCCAACCGGCAGCTGGCGCACGGCGGGGGAGTGGCAGCCGCACTCGTCCGGGCGGGCGGGCCGTCCGTTCAGTCCGAGTCTGATTCGTGGGTGGCCGAACACGGACCGCTGGCCGACGGTCAGGCGGCGGTCACCACCGCCGGGGACATGGTCGCCACCTGGATCGTGCATGTTGCCGGGCCGATCTACTCGGGATCCGACGACGACCCGACCAAGCTGGCCGCAACGGTCACGGCAGCGTTGGACGCGGTTGTGTCGCTCGACGCCCGTTCGGTGGCCATGCCCGCCATCTCGGCCGGGATCTACGGCTATCCGATCGATGAGGCGCTGGCGGTCATCACCGATGCTGCAACCAGGTGGGAGGCCGATCACCCCGAGTGGGGTGGGGAAATCCGCTTCGTGGCCTTTGAGGCCGAAGTCGCCGAGCGCTGGCACAAGCTGGTTGGAGCGGCGTCGTGACGCTGTTGCCCTTCGACGTCGAGCTCAGCCGGGCCATCGAGCGGAACACCTCCCACTCCCGCCTCAAGGTGCTCGCTGCGACCGGTGTCGTCCGGCTGCGGAACGCGCCGGACGTCTGTCCAGAGGGGGAGTGGCTCGCACTGGACTATCTCGACTGGAAGTCCGGGGGCGACACGCACTTCGCCCCGCTGGCCTCGGTGGACGGCGAAATGAACTGCGTCGGTTTCTCCAGCCGTCGACGAGCCGACAAGGACGGTCTCTGGACGGCCAACGCGAGGAAGGCGCCGGCCCTCAAGCGCTACGTCGAAGGCGTGGGTGCCAACTTCGGTCGTGTTCGGGTGATTCGCCTCGAACCGCAGGACAGGCGAGTGGCCAAAGCCATGCTGCACCGTGACCAGAACAACCGCTACAACCCCGACGGTGCCGGATGGATCGTGCGGTCCTGGCTCGAGCTCAGCGACAATCCCGACAGCTACATGATGCTGATGGACAGCGACGCTGACGGGTACCCCGATCCGACCACCGAGATCCGGATTCCCTTGCACCGCGGATCGCGCTTCGTTGTGGACACGCAGCGGCTGTGGCACGTGGTGGTGCACCGGGGCGATCAACCCCGCCACGCGTTGATCTCCAGTTTCGAGTCCGGGCCGGCACTCGATTCTTGGATCCGTCGAAACCGTTCACTGCCGGCTCGCGTTGCGACCGCCTACCCGGGGATGGGAGAGCCGCTCAAGGCGCTGCGCTCGGTCGCTCGCCGAAGAGTGGGAAGCTGAGCTTTCGACACTACTTGACATAACGAGGATTTCCGGCGGTCGGGGCGAGGATGCCGAGAGGCCACACCACCGAATCGCCCCTGTCGTTCTTCTCACACCCACCGACCGGTAGGTTGGGCCGTTACGACGAGTAGGTGGCACCTTCCAGGTGGCGCGGCCGGTGTCGCCGCAATTGCCTGGAGAACCTATGCGTAAGCCCAACCTCGAAGATGTGGTCGCTCACGGAAGCGACTACCCGGTGCCGCAGGTGGCGGTGCCCGACCATCACGACCGGCGTCGCCCGTTGACCGTGTGCCTCTGGGATGCGCCCAACATGGACGCGTCGCTGTTCTCGGTGACCGGAGCCGACCATCACACCATCGTGCGACCCCAATACGACGCGTTCAGTCGCTGGTTGGTCAACCAGAGGCCGCCGTCACCTTCGAAAAATGAACCTGGCTCGCCCTACGATGTCGAGGCGCTGCTGTTCCTTTCGGTGGTGTCCGCTCGTTCCACCCAGGTCGCCCCGTTCGTGACCGCCGCCCGGCAGAGCGGCTTCACCGTGTTCTGCCGGGACCGGGACGAGGGCGACATCGACGACGCGATCGTCGCCGTGGCCGGGCAGCGGCTCGCCGAGCGGAACCGGCCGGGAACGCTGCTCGTGTGCTCGGCCGACCAGGACCTGGCACGGGTGGCCGGCGACCCGGCCAAGGCCGCCGGCTGGCGCGTGATCGTTGTCGCCTATCGCGAGCTGTGCGGGTGGACCGAGGAGGCCGGCTACGACTTCATCGACCCAGAAGACATCCCCAACCTGTTCCCGAAGCCGCTCGACCGTTTCGACCTGTCCCACCTCCCCACCGGCGGCGTCTTCGCACCCTCGCTTCGCCCGCTTTCCCCCGGCAGCGGCACCGGTCGCTGAGCATCGGCCCACGTCCCTTACAGGGCGGACGCGAACATGCCCTCCAGGATGATCCTGGAGGGCATGTCCGATTGCACTTCTCGGTTGTGAACCTGGCTCCTCGATGAGGAGCCGTCGTCAGGGGCTATTAGCTGCCCGGCTGAGCGAAGCTCACCAGGACCCGACCGGCGTCCTGGGCTGCCGTGCCGAAGAGCGTGCTCCCCGAATTGGCGATCCACGACGAGCCGCCACCGCCGCCGCCGCCTGCGTGACACAGGGCCGAGGCAGTGAGGAAGTCGTACTGGAACATGCCGCCGGGCGAGCCGCCTCGGTAGCCGGCGCCGCCGCCGCCGCCGGAACTCGACGTTCCGATGCCGCTCTGGCTGGTGTCAGGGCTCGACACGCCGTTCGGGCCAGGAGTCGAGTTGGTGTTGGCGCCACCTGCACCGCCACCTGGGGTGGGGCCAATGCCCGTCTTCGATCCGACACCACCGTCGGCCCCGGACGGACCTGAACCTCCGCCGGCAGCGGTCGAGCCGGCGTTGCCGCCGGCGCCGCCAATGCCGCCGTTCTGGAAGGCACACGTGGACATGCCGCCGCCGCCGCCGCCGCCGGCAACCACGAGGGTCGACGCCACAGCGCTGGAGTCACAGGTATCCCCGATGCACACACCCGAGGAGGCGCCGCCGCCACCGCTGGCCGCACCACCACCGGTTGCCCGGTGGCCACGACCAGCGCCACCACCGCTGCTCCAGCCGGCTGAGGGATCCACCTTGGGCGCAGGAGCGTTCTCGCCGTTACCGCCCTCGCAGCCCACCGTGGCCGAGATGGTTTGGCCCGGCGTGACCGTAAACGTCGACGTTGCGGAGCCGCCGCGGGAACCAAGGCCGGAGTCGGGTGAGCCACCCTGTGCCCCAGCATTGCCACCCTTCGCACCCTCGACCGTGACGGTCATCGAGGTCACGCCGGCAGGCACCACCGTGGAATCGGTCGTCCCGCACGGACCGGTCGGCGACCAGTACTCCGCCGGGGCGGCCGTACACGAGAGCGTCGCCGCCCCCAAGGGTGCAGCGACCAGAGCGAACAGCGCCGCCCGGCGAAGCGGCAGGCGCTTTGCGTTGGGCCGACGTGACGTACCAGGACTTAATGACATGTGGTGCTCCTCCAAGAGTTTGCGGCTCTCCCCGCTGAGGAGCCGTATTCCACGAGGGGCAACCTAGTACACGGTCCCGACACATACGCCATTCAACTTCGTTCGGGTCAACTCTGTTCGGGACCGGGCAGTTCCTGGTCGTCCTCGATCACCTCGGCCTCCCACACCCGCCCGCCAGCGGGCGCCCCCGACCCGAATGACGATTCACCTTGGCCACCCATGGATCCTCCCATGGAGGTGGAGGAGGAGACAAACTGAAACCCTCGGCCCATCCGAACGGTGAAGCGGCGCTTCAGCGCGGCGCGTAGTGGAGCCCGGGTGAACGGCAACAGCAGGAGGAAGCCGGCGGCGTCGGTGATGAAGCCGGGCGTGAGCATGAGCGCACCGGCAAACAGGATCAGCACGCCGTCGACCAGCTCGTCGGTGGGCAACTGATTCGCCCTCAGCCGTGCGTCCACCTTGGCGAGCACTCCCCTGCCCTGGCGCTTCAGCAACCAGGCGCCGAGCAGGCTGTCGAACAACAACAGCCCGATCGTCGGCCAGCCACCGATGATGTCGGACACGGCGATGATGGCCCACAGCTCGGCCAACGGCACCACGATGAAAAGCACGACGAACAGCCAGAGCATGTCGGCCCATCGTACCGGCGTCGGCGTCGGCGCTGGTGCGGCGCCGCGCCCGGTCAGGCCTCCCCGGCGGCGATCAGCTTGCCCAGAGCGACCAGGCTGCGGCTGGTGCCGCCCAGTTGCAGCTCGTGCTCCTTCATCTGAAGGAAGTAGCGGTGCACCGGATAGTCGCGGTCGACGCCCATGCCCCCGTGCAGGTGCATGGCGGCATGCACCACCCGCTGGCCGGCGTCGGCTGCCCAGTACTTGGCGATCGCCACCTCGGCCGCTGCGGGCATGCCCGCTTCAAGGCGCCACAGCGCCTGGGCGGCGGTCAGGCGGATGCCCTCTGTGTCGACGAACGCGTCGGCGGCCCGGTGGGCCACCGCCTGAAAGGCGGCGATCGGCTGGTCGAACTGCTTGCGATCCTTGGTGTACTGCGCGGTGACTGCCATGGCCTGTGCCACCCCGCCGGTGATCAGGGCGCACTGGGTTGCCAGCGCCCGCTGCCAGGCCCAGGTGAGGGCTTCGTCGCCGCTTGCGATCAGCTCGGCCGGGGTATCTGCGAAGTCCAGGTTGGCGTCCGGGCTGGCCGCCGTCGTTTGCAACGACGTGCGGGTGACCGATGGGTGGTCGAGCTCGACGAGGACCAGCGCCACCCCGCCGTCCTCGGCGGTCACCGGCACGACGGCGGCATCGGCGATCCACCCGGCGGGCACGGCCACTTTCGACCCGCTGATCAGCGGCGCCTCGTCCCTGCCGGTGAGGGCACACCCCGGGGCGTCGGGTTCGCCGCCGTCCTCGTGCCAGGCGGCGGTCAGCACCGCGTCGCCGGCGGCCACGCGATCCAACCAACGGTCGCGCGCCTCGCCCTCGGCCAGCCCGGCCAGCGGCAGTGCGCCCAGCGCCATCGTCTCCCACAGCGGAACAGCCGCCGCAGTGGCACCCTGGGCTTCACAGATGCGGCCGAGCGCCACCAAACCGAGCCCCGCTCCCCCGCCGCCGGGCAGGTCGTCGGGCAGGCAGGCGCCCAGGATGCCGGTGTCGGCCAGCGTGGCCCACAGGGCCCGGTCGAAGCGCGGGCCGGGCGCGGTTCCGTCCGTTGGTCGCTCCAGCTCCCGCAGCTGGGCCGGATCACTGCCATCGGTCAGCACCTGTAGCGCCAGGTCGCCGATCGCCTGTTCGGATTCGTCGTAGGCAAAGTCCACGTGGGTACCCCTTCCCTAGGCCCGCAGCGGCCGGGGCATCCCCAGGCCGAACATGGCGATCAGGTCTCGTTGGATCTCGTTGGTGCCGCCCCCGAACGTGAGGATGAGCAACGATCGGTAGTTCATCTCCAGGCGTCCGGCCAACAGGTCGCCGGCGGAACCTCGGGCAACGTACCCACGCGGCCCGAGCACCTCCATCAGCAGCCGGAACGACTCGAGGTACCACTCGGTGCCGAACACCTTGATCGTCGAAGCGTCGGCCACGTCGAGGGTGCCCTGGGTGCCGGTCCAGGCCACCTTCCAGTTGATCAGCCGCAGATAGTCGAGGCCGGCCCGCACCCGGGCGAGGTTCATCTGCACCCATTCGTCGTCGACCACCCGGCGCCCGTCGGCGTTGCGGGTGGACAGCGCCCAGTCCCGCACCTCGGTGTAGGCCTGCTCGAGCAACCCGGAGGAGCACAGCGTGACCCGCTCGTGGTTCAACTGGTCGACGATCAGCGACCAGCCGTTGTTCTCACCGCCGACCAGGTTGTCGGCCCGGACTCTCACGTCGTCGTAATACACCTGGTTGATGTCGTGCTGGCTGAGCAGGTGCAACGGCTCGATCGTGATGCCGTCGGCGTCCATCGGCACGACGACCATCGAGATGCCCTTGTGTTTGGCCGCCTCGGCGTTGGTGCGAACCGCCAGCCAGCAGTAGTCGGCATCCGATGCCAGCGACGTCCACATCTTCTGCCCGGAAATCACGTACTCGTCGCCGTCACGGGTGGCCTTGGTCGTCAGCGATGCCAGGTCGGTCCCGGCCTCGGACTCGCTGTAGCCGATGCAGAACAGGATCTCCCCCGCCAGGATGCGGGGCAGGAAGCGTCGCTTCTGCTCGTCGGTGCCGTTCTTCATGATCGTCGGCCCGACCGTGTTGATCGTGAGCATCGGCACGGGGGCACCCGAGCGCATCGACTCGTCGTAGAAGATGAACTGCTCGATCTGGCTTCGACCCTGTCCGCCGTACTCGGTGGGCCAACCGATGCCCATCCAGCCGTCCCGGGCCATCTGGCCGATGATCTCGCGGTGGACCCGACCGACGCCCTCCTCCTCGTGGAGCGCCTCGCGCACCTCGGGGGTGAGGAGCCGGTCGTAGTAGTCGCGCAGCTCCGAGCGAAGCGCTTCCTGCTCGTCGGTGTAGGCCAGCTGCATCAATCCCCCCAGAGGTACCGTCACGGTGCAAGTGCGAGCACGATAACGCGTTCTCGTTCGCGCACCGCCTGGTTGGTCGGGATCAGGAGGCGAGCGCCCCGGCGAACACCTGCCAGGCCAGCAACGACTTGGCCACGAGCGACAACACCACATAGGCCGTCTCGCCGAACAGGTAGCTGCGCCAGCGGCCCACCCGGCGGTACTGGAGCCAGAAGTTGACGGCGAAGCTATCGAAGAAGACGAAGATCGTGACGAAGATGACGTACACGAACGTCGGTGCGGACGAATCCTGGCCCGGCGCCCACAGATTTATGGCGATGATGATCCACGGCACGGCACCGAACAGCGTGCCCAGCCAGAAGGGCAGCTGCCAGCCCGAGCCGCCGGGCTGGCCCGATCGTTCGGCGATCAGCCCAAAGAGGATCATGGCGGCATTGACCCCAAACAGCCCGAGCAGCGCAGCGAAGTCGCTGGCGCCGGTGAGCATGGCGATCAGCACGATCATCCACGAGGCGCTCAGCGCATATTCAATCCATCGGAAGTCGTTGCGTCCCTGGCGAAGCTGGCGGGAGTAGGCACCGAACAGCGGCCCGGCGATCAGGAAGTGGGCGATCGCCGAGAGGAACACAAAGGCGGCGACGCCCCAACCGAACGGGATGGAGAACAGCTCGGTCAATTGCGTCGGTGTACCGGGCGGTCCGTCGAGAAACGAGCCGGTGACCGGGGCCCGGAAGTTGTTGGACAGCGCGACGATGGCGATGCCCTGGAGAAGGTGAAGCCCACCCATCGCCAGGTTGAACCACCGCAGCTTGGCGATCGACTCGTCCGGGTGGGGGCCGAGGTCGAGCGACGAAGCCTTCGGTTGATCGTGCGCATTGGTCATGGGTGGTTCCTGTCGTCGGGCCGGGTCGGCAGCCAGGCGGTACCCGTCGCTGGCCGCGCTCAACCCACCAGGTGATCGCCGATCGCCGGAGATCACCTGGCAGGATGAGGGGGTGACCCCCGATGCCCCCTCAACCGCCTCCGCGCCGAACCACCACGACCTGATGGTGATCGGCTCCGGGTCGGGCAACACGTTTCTCGACGAGCGCTTCGAACACCTCTCGGTAGCGATGGTCGAGCGAGACGCGTTCGGCGGCACCTGCTTGAACCGGGGCTGCATCCCCTCGAAGATGCTGATCTACCCGGCGACGGTGATCCGCCTGGCCGAGGAGGCCAAGGCGCTCGGGGTCGACCTCAGCCTGGATGGGGTGCGGTGGCGTGAGATCCGCGACCGCACCTTCGGCCGCATCGACCCGATCGCCGCCGGCGGTGAGGAGTACCGCCGGGGGCAGAACCACGTCACCGTCTACGGCGGCACCGCCACCTTCGTCGGCGACCGCACCGTCGAGGTGACCGACCCGTCGGGATTGAGCCAACTGGTCAGCGCCGACCGGGTGGTTCTCGCCGCCGGGGCTCGCCCGCGTAGGCCACGGGTCGAGGGCCTCGACGGCGTGCCCTTCCACACCTCGGACACGATCATGCGGATCGACGAGGTGCCCGAGCACCTCGTGATCATCGGGGGCGGGTTCATCGCCGCCGAGATGGCTCACGCCTTCGGCACGTTCGGCGCCAGGGTGACGATCATCGGACGGTCGCCGCGCCTGCTGGGGCACGAGGACTGGGAGATCGGCAGGCGCTTCACCCAGGCGCTCGGTCACCGCTACGACCTCCGGCTGAACGTGACCGTCCAGTCGGTGCGCCGCAGCGACGCCGGCATCGCCGTCGAGTGTTCCGACGGGCAAACGGTCGAGGGGGACGTGGTGTTGGTGGCCGCTGGGCGCGTGCCCAACGCTGACGAACTGTGCGTCGAGCGCACCGGGGTGACCGTCGATCCCTACGGGTATGTCATCACCGACGACACCCTGGCGACCGAGGCGGAGGGCATCTGGGCGCTGGGCGACATCCGCAACCCGCTGCAGCTCAAGCACCTGGCCAACCGGGAGGCCGACATCGTCGGGCACAACCTCACCCACCCCGACGACCTGCGCCGCATCGACGAGTCGGCGGTGCCCCACGTGGTGTTCAGCCATCCGGAGGTGGCCCAGGTGGGCCGTTCCGAAGAAGCGCTTCAGGCGCTTGGCCATCCCTATCTGGTCGGCCGCCGCGACTACGGCGCCACCGCCTACGGCTGGGCGATGGAGGACCAAGTCGGGTTTGCCAAGGTGCTGGTCGACCCGGACACACGCCTGATCCTGGGCGCCCACATCATCGGCCATGAGGCCTCGCTGCTGATCCAGCCGCTCGCTCAGGCGATGGCGCTGGGCAACACCGCCGACGACGTGGCCCGCACGGTGATCTATCCCCATCCGGCGCTCAGCGAGGTCGTCGAACAGTTGCTGCTCGAGGTGCCGTACACGCCGAGCAGGGGCGGCGAGTTCGAACCCTGGGAGTAGGCGGTCACGCCACGTCTTCAGTGCTGATCTGCTGGTCCGATACGCTGCTTTGTCGGCTCTGGGCCCCGTACAGAGCGACGACCCCGAGCAACCCATCCCGTGTGGATGTGCTCCGTCGACCGGATGATCTGCGTCCGGCACCCCCAACCCCGTGGGTTCGCCCCACCGCCACGAGAGGCCACGCCATGTCACGCCGACTCGACATCGAGATCACCAGCCTGAGCGACGAACGCTTTACCTGGAGGGTCTCCGGCGCCAAGCAACCAAAGGGCGAAGCTGCGGCGTCGCTGCTGCCCGAGGGCACGAAGATCGGCGATGAGCTGAAGGCCGACGCCGACTTCACGATCGACGGCATCGACGTGCTGGCGATCGCTACCCCCAAGCGCGATCGCAAGGAGCCACAGCGTTTGGAGCTGATCGCCAAGGATCCCACCGACCTGGTCACCACCAAGCTGGCAGCCAAGGGCGGTGGCGGCCGACGCGACCGGGACGAGCGCGGCGGGGGCCGACGCCGTGACCGCGACGGTCGGGGCGCCAGGCGCGAGGGCGGACGCGACGGCGAGGGCCCACGCGGCCGAGGGCGTGGCGATCGCCCGCACCGTCCGGCGCCCCCGGAGGTGCCGACCCGTCCCAAGGCCAAACGGCTTCGCGCCGGCAAGACGCATCGCAACGCGGTGCTGGCCGCTCTCCCCGACGAGCAGCGACCCGTCGCCGACCAGCTGGTCGCCGGTGGCCTCCCTGCCGTTCGCACTGCGATCAAGGAACAGAACGAGACCAACAAGGCCGAGGGACGCCCCGAGGTGAAGCCCGGACCGCTGATCGGTCTGGCCGAACAGCTCCAGGAGCAACTGCGCACCGCGGAGTGGCGAGACCGTGCCGAGGCTGCCGTGGCCCAGGCCGACGAGGTCGATCTGCGTGATCTGCGATCGGTCGTCGTCGCCGGCGACACCGCCGCCAACGACGAGGAGACCCGTGCGCTCGCCGGGCAGCTGCGCGACGCGCTCAACAGCCGGGTGGAGACAGAGCAGGCCGCCTGGGCCGAAGAGATCTCGGCGCTGATACAGGCCGGGCGCGTGATCCGTGCGCTGCGGGTGTCGAGCAGGTCGCCGAAGGCCGGCGCACCCCTTCCCGGTGACTTGGCCACCCGTCTCGCCACCGCTGTCGTCGACTCGGTCGACGAGAACATGACCGACGACCGTTGGGGCGCCCTGCTCGACGCGCTGGCGTTCTCGCCGGTTCGCGCGCTGGTCGAGCTCGACCACATCCCGGAGAAGCCCAGCGAGGAACTGCTCAACACCCTTCGTGCGGTGGCAGCCCGCCTGCCCGAGCTGGCACGGAAGTTCGGCGTTGATCCGTCCACTGCGCCGAAGAACCCGCCCCGGCGGCGCCGTCCCGGCGGCGACAAGCCCAAGAAGGGCCCCCGCGACGGCGGCGGTCGCGGCGACCAGCCCAAGGGCGGGCGGCCAACGGGCGACCAGGCGAAGGGCGGCCAGCCGAAGCGGGATGCGTCGAAGGGCGCCAAGCCCGCCCCGGCAACCGGCGAGACGGCTACCGCTCCCGAGCCGACCCCCAAGGATGGTCCTGAAGCGGCTCCCGAGGCGGCGACTACCGAGATGTCTACGCCCAGCGAGACGGCTGCGGCAGCATCCGAGGCGGCAGCATCCGAGGCGGCAGCACCCGAAGCGGCGACACCCGAAGCTCCTACTTCCGAGGCCCCGGCATCAGAGCCGTCCGCCGCTGATTCGCCCACCGAGGACACCGCAGGCGATCCGTCACCTGCCCCGGATACCGCCGCCAACGAGTAACTCGCCTCGAGCGTCGCGCACCCCCTAACTTGGGCTGATGACGAACGAGGAAACAACAGCCGCTCCGGTGATCGAGGGCAACGAGAAGGTGCTCCTGGAGCGCCGCGGCCATGTGGCGATCATCACGATCAACCGCCCCGAGGCCCGCAACGCGGTCAACGGTGACGTCGCCCAAGGCGTCGAGGCGGCGATCGACCTGTTGGAGTCCGACGACGACCTGTGGGTGGGCGTGCTCACCGGCGCCCGCACCGAAAAGGGCTGGATCTTTTCGGCCGGTGCCGACCTGAAGGCGATGAGCACCGACCCCGGTGCCATGATGACCGAAAAGGGCGGCTTCGCCGGGTTCGCCGCCCGTGAACGCACCAAGCCGGTGATCGCTGCGGTCGACGGACCGGCGCTGGCCGGTGGCACCGAGATCGTCCTGGCCTGCGACCTGGTCGTCGCCTCGAAGACCGCCGTGTTCGGCGTCCCCGAGGTGTTGCGCAACCTGGTCGCCGCCGGCGGCGGGCTGTTCCGCCTGCCCCGTGTGTTGCCCCGCAACATCGCCATGGAGCTGGTGCTGACCGGCCGTCTCGACTTCTCCGCCGAGCGAGCTCATCACTTCGGCTGGGTCAACGCCCTCACCGAGGAGAGCGGGGCCCTCGAAGGCGCCGTTGCGCTGGCCGCCCAGATCGAAAAGGCGGCCCCGCTGGCCGTTCGCGAGAGCCGCAAGATCGTTCTGGAGGCCGCCGAGGCCGACGAGGCGACCGGTTGGAAGCTGTCCAACGACGGCATCGCCAAGATGTTTGGCGCCGAGGACTTCGGCGAGGGCCTCACGGCCTTCTTCGAGAAGCGCGACCCGGTCTGGAAGGGCCGCTAAGGCTCCCCGTTCGTTTTGACGGTCCCCGTTCGGCGGTCGACCTTCGGGTGGGCCGCCGGGCGGGTGATCGTCGGATCAGGCGATCGTGTCAATGATGCGGTGCTCGGAGAGAAACTCCGCCAGTCCGGGTGTCAGGTCCATCTCGGCGACATCCCACACCGGCACCCAGGCGACGTCGGACGCGTCCGAGCCGGCGATCGGGCGCTGATCCGGGTCGAGCAACGTGATCACGAAGTTGGCGACCACAAAGTGGTTGTTTCCCGGTCGGGCAACACCCTGCTGATCGTCGTGAGGATCATCGTCGTTTCCAAACCCGGGGAGCAGCTCGGCGAGACCCAACAGGTCGCTACACACACCGACCACTCCGGTTTCCTCGCGAAGCTCTCGGATCACCGCTTCGGCCAAGAGCTCGCCCCGCTCCACCCGTCCCCCCGGCAGGGTCCAACGCCCGATGTGAGGCTCGGTTCCCCGACGAACCAACAACAGCTCATCGCTGCTCTGCACAACGGCGCCGACGGCCAGCTGGGGGCGGCCGACAGGATCGACAACTCCGTCGCCCGCAGCCAGGCCGATCATCGGGTTGGTTCGAAGCTGCGGTGCACCACGATTGCGCGAGCGATCAGCCCGGCCGCTTCGAAGAAGTTTTTGGTGTCACGATCGCCGGGCAGCGCCATCGATTCAATGCCTATGCAACCCGTGGCTCTCGCCCAGAGCTCCACCGCCTGAATCAGCCGACGACCGACGCCCACCCCTCTGGCCTCGGGTTCGGTGTACAGCTCTTCGATCAGCGCCAGGCGTTTGTCCGACACGACCTCGTGGCGCGCCACAACGACGCCGACCGGGACGCCGAGGACCGTACCGACCAGCACCAGGCCGTGCTCCGCCCGGTGACGAACGCGTTCCTCGGTCACCGGAACGGCGTTGACCGTGGCCCACATCTCGCCGTCGCGCTGTTCGAGTTGATGGCGATGGGCCTGCTCGAGCAGATCGACAACCCCGGCGACGTCGGCGTCACCGATGGGACGGACCTGGAGCGCGTCGGTCACTGGGTGGACTGCAGCTGTCGGATCCGGGTCAGGATCGTTCGCCGTCCACGGTGCGCGCGCTCGTAGGTGCCTATCGCTGCCAGCTCGGCGGCGTCGAGGCCCGGAAGTCGCTTGACCACCTGGGAGGCCGCCAGCTCGTCGTAGGACGGGATGGCCAGCTCGTCGCTCGTCGGGACCGGCGGCTGTTCCGACGCTGCAGGCTCCTCGGCGACGGCGACCTGGGCAGCGCCCACGTCCGAGGAGGGACCAACCGCCGAGAGGCGATCGGTAGGCCGCAACGGGGTGACGTTCGAGCTGCGGGCCATCGAGCGCACCGGGTGCAGGCGGGGACGGTCGAGCATGGCCACCACCGGGGCATGCACGGGCAACCCCGCCTTGGCCCCGACCAGGCGTCCCAACGTCAACCCGAGCGCCACCTGGCCCTGGGTGCGCGTGATCAGCCGGTCGACGACGCCGGCGGAGCCGATCGCCAGCCGGGCGAGCGGAGTGTCGAAGAGCACGTCGCCGGAGCTGTCCTCCGAGCCGGACGGTCCCACCGGGCTCACGACGTCCCGAAGGCGATCTCGATACCGGGGCAGTCCTCCTCGCCGGACGGACACACCGGATTGGACCGGCGGCCGAACTGGCGGGGGTGGACGACCATGAAACAGCCGGGGCAGGAAAACTCCCCTTCCTGTCGGGCGGTGACGCCATCGGCCTGTTCGGCGACCGTCTTCTTCACCGGGACGACGAGGGCTTCGTCCTCATCCTCGTCGTCGTCGTCGAGGTCGTCCTCCGAGGCGATCTTACCCTTGAGGATCGTGTCGAGGTCGGCCTCAACGTCGTCGGGCCCGAGATCCTCCTCGTCCTCCTCGTCATCGTCGGTCGAAGGCTTGGCCGCCTTCGAGGCGCCCTCGGCCTTCTCGTCCTCGTCATCGATTTCGTCGTCGACGGTGCCGATGACGGCATCGTCATCCTCGTCGACATGGAGGTCGTCGCTCAGGTCTTCTTCGTCGAGTTCCTCTTCGTCAACGTCGTCGACGGCGCCGGCGTCGTCGTCAAGCTCGTCGATTTCATCGATGTCATCGGCAGCCATGGGGATTGCATCCTCGAAACGTCAGCGGGTCATCGGGCGGCATACTAGACAGCTCTGGCGTCGTCGCCGACCCGGGCTCCGGTCGGAGCCGCTGCATTGCCTACAACCTGGGAACGGCGGCGTCCACCTCAGCGGGAAAAATCCGCCCTGCGGCAATCCTGCGACGCTCAGGATGTGGGCCGTTCGCGCCGTGCCTCGGCCCGACGTTCGGCCTCCAAGCGCTCCAGCTCCACGCCCGAACCGTGATCGACAAAGCTCATCATGTCGGCGACGAGGCGGTGGCCGGCGACCTCCGCGATCGCCCGATGCATGTCCTGGGCCACCGTTCGGTAACTGGCATGCCCCTGGGGAGCCGAACGCAGCTCGGTGAGGTGCATCGCCTCGCGTGCGTTCAGGTTCATCGTGAAGCGGACCCGGTAACCCAGCGCCACCGCATAGCTGGCCCGATCCGGAAACTGGCGTGCGAGCACATCGTGGAGGCCGGCCGACGTCGCCATCGCCTGGTCGTAGGCCGCAGCCGCACCGGCGTCATCCACCTCGGTCGGGCGGAGGTACCCGTGATGGGGCGTGAGGTTCTGCCACTCGATCGTCATCATCCGGTGCCGCTGGAGGTCCCGGAACGCTCCGTAGTCGGCGACGATCTCGAAGCGATAGTTGACCCGTTCCAGGCCTCGGCCGGGTTTGTGACGACGGTTGGAGCGCTGACCGACATAGGCGGCGACGACCGACTTACGGTCGGCGGCACCCATCGCCGCCACCTCGTCGAGCAGGGTGGTGTCGCTCAGGTGGGTGTGGGGCGCCAGCATGGCGGCGATCATCTTCACCTCGGCGTCGGGGTCCCAGTCCACCAGCCGCACCGATGCCTCTGGCACGGCGTCCACGCGCCCGTCGAAGAGCCGCTGGGCCACCCCGCTCATCGCTGAGCGGTTGGTGGACAGGTAGTCGCTCCAGGCCCCGCCCCGATCCGGCACGTCCACACGCTTGAGGAACGACGGGATCACCTTGCGCAGCTCGAAGAGCATCTCGTCCGCATAGGCCCGCGCCTCGGGCAGAGGGTGGGCCCGCATGCGCAACAACATCGCTTCGTAGGCCTGGCCGCTGCCGTAGATCCCCACGTTGGACTGTGCTGCGGCCGGCAACAGGCCGCGCAGCGCGTCGAACGACTTGGCCCGGATCGATTGGCGGTAGACGAAATCCGAATCGTCGGCGTCCTTGGGGTGGACCCGGCGAAAATGGTCGCCGAGCACCGGCAGCAGCGACGAGTAGGCGTCGAACATCTCGTCCATGTCGCCCACGTACCGGGCGCCGAGCCGGGAGGTGAGGATGCCGGGGTCCCGGTAGTAGCGAAAACGGCCGTTTGCCCGGACGTCATAGGGGATGTACCGGGTGGACTGCTCCAGATAGCTGGCCAGGCGCCCCCATTCGAGCAGCTTGGTGAGAAGGTTGGACGCCTGCTCACAGGCCAGGTGGACGCCGCCCAGCTGGGCGACCGAGTCGTCGCCGTACTCGACGAAGACCTTCTCGTAGAGCCGTTCGGCACGATCGAGACCGACATCGCCTTCCTCGCCGTCACCGCCCCCGGCGGCAGGCAGGGCGAGAGCGCCGGCGAACTCGTCGAGGAACAACCGGCGCAGCGACTTCGATGAGCGGCTGTAGCGCGCGAACAGTGCCCCCTTCACCACCTCGGGGAGGTTGATGAGCGCGAACACCGGGCGATCGAGGTTGGTGAAGTGCCGGTTCAGAACGGCGATCTCATCGCCGGTGAACTCCTCGGACTGGTAGGTGAACACGGGCCGAGACTATTTCAAACCCGCCACCCGCCGAGGGACCATGGGACCCACCACCTACTTCGCTCGTTCACTTTGGTCCGCCGGTCCGTGATCCGGTTGCCGACCGATGGTCGGCGCGGGCCGACGCCAGCACGGCCGGGTCGCTCCACAGGTCGACGGCGACAGCAGCGAGCGCCTTGGCGCCGTCGAGCACCGCCCGATCGCCCGCCGGCGAGGCGGCCGACGCAGCGAACGCCTCGGTGTGGATCGAGCTGCCGGGCGGCCCGACGGCGATCGTCGGGTGGATGCTGGGCACTTCGAGGCTGACGTTGCCCATGTCGGTCGAACCGATGGTGAGCGAGGCATCCTCGACGCCGGCGACCGTGCGGCCGAGAGCGGCGGCGTGCAGCGCATAGCGGGCCCCCAGGGTGGGATTGTGCAACAGCTCGGCGTAGGGGGCATCGACCCAGGCGACCTCGAGCTCGCAGCCGGCGCTCTGGGCGCCGCCGGCCAGGGCGGCCAGCACCCGGGGCTTCAGCTCCTCGAGGCGTGCCAGCGTGCCCGAACGTACGTAGTAATGCGCCGCTGCCCGGCGCGGCACGATGTTGGGCTGCTCGCCCGCTTCGGTGAAGATGCCGTGGACCCGCTCGTCGGGGGCGATGTGCTGGCGCAGCGCAGCGACGGCGTTGTACCCGAGGACGGCGGCGTCGAGGGCATTGCGGCCCAGCTCGGGATGGGCGGCTGCGTGGGACGCCTTGCCGTGATAGGTCACCCTCAGCTGTTGGATCGCAATGGCATACATCGACTCGACGTCGGCCGACGAGGGGTGCAACATCATCGCTGCGTCGACCCCCTCAAGCGCCCCGGCGTCGATCATGGCGATCTTGCCGCCACCGCCCTCCTCGGCGGGCGTGCCGAGGATCACCAGGTTGCCGTTGAGTTCGTCGACCACCGCTGCTGCGGCCAGGCCGGCACCCAGGCCGGCGGCGGCGATGATGTTGTGGCCGCAGGCGTGACCGATGCCGGGCAGGGCGTCGTACTCGCAGATCACCGCCACCGTGGGGCCCGCTCCCCCGCCGGCGCGGGCCTCGAACGCGGTGTCCAGCCCGTAGGCGCCCCGGGTGACCGCCAGGTTGGCCTCCTCGAGGACATCGCAGAGCAGGTCGTGGGCACGATGTTCGGCGTAGGCCAGTTCGGGATCGGCATGGATGCGATGTGAGACGTCCACCAACCGATCGGCCAGGCGGTCGACCTCGTCGAACACCCGCTGCCGTGCCTCGGCGGCATCGGGTTGGCCGCCATGCCCACCCGTTGCGCTCGGGTCCACAGAATCGTCGTTGCGCAGGTCCGCCATCGTCTCAATGTAGGCCAGGCCGCCCACGATCGAACCTGGGGTCCGACGGGCCCCTGCCGCTACATGACCGCCGTGAAGGCGTCGGGGATCAGTTCGACGCCGAAGTCGTCGACCATGCCGGTGTCGACCCCGTCGACATAGAGGCGCCACGGCCCCATGCCGGCGTCGAGCGCCTTCGGCCTGGAGGTCGTCAGGCCGGGATGGGGCAGGTGCGTTCCGGCGGCCAGCCGACCGGGGAGCTGGCGGCGATCGCGGGCACCGAGGCGCCCCTGGGTCACCTCGAGTCGGCCGTCGTTGGGATGCCCTCGCGGCGCGATGTTCCAGTCGCCGACGAAGGCGGCATTGGCGATGATCAGCGTCTCGTCGACGAACCAGGGTGCCCGTCGCAGCTTCGGCGAGTGGCGACGGCCTCGCAAGGCGCCGACCAATCGGTCGCTCGGTCGGCCGGCCTCGGGCGCGCGGAACGCAACGACGTGGGCCACCGCCACCGCAGGCTCGCTCGAGACACCGTCGGTGGTCGAGCGCACCACCAGCGCGTCGAGCGGATACCGCCAGGCGTCCTCATCGGTCGGCCGCCGCCCCGACGGTTTCCCGCCCAGGGTGGAGAACAGGTCGCCGCCGATCAGCCCGGTCGGTTCCGGCACGTCGCCGGCCAACACCGCTGCTGCGACGACCCGGGCCAGCTCGGCGTCGGTGGCGGCCACCGGTCCAGCCGCCTCGAGCGGGCCCTGCCGCCCCCACGGTTGTCCCTTGGCGATCGTCACCGGCGAGGCCGCTCCCCCGCCGAATCGGGGGCGTCATCGTCATCGTCGACGACGGGGTCGTCGTCGAACTCCAGGTCGGTCATCGTCGACACCACCCCTCGGTGGAGACCATCCACCGCCGTCCGGGCGGTGGCTGCCAGCGCATGGCGATCGGTCACGTCGGCGATCTGGCGGGTCAGGTCGATCAGCTGACGAATCCAGCGCACGAAGTCACCGCCGGACAGGTCCTCGCCGACCACGTCGGACAGGCCGGCGCCGGCCACCCAGGAATAGGCGACCTCGACCATACCCGGATCGGGCGAACGGCTGAGCGGCAGCCCCGCCGCCTCCTCGGCCTCGTTGACCTGCCGGGCCGCCCGCTCGATCTGGGAGAAGCGACGGCGCAGGGTCGAGTTGGGAAACCTCGGCTCGGGTGGCGGTTCGGAGCTGCGGTGCTCGTAGGTGAAGGTTGAGATCAGCCCGGCCAGCTCGGGGGCATCCAACCCGTCGAACAACCCGGTCTCCATCGCATGGGTGATCACCAGGTCGGCCTCGTGATACAGCCGGGCCAGCCGCCGCCCGCGCTGTGTGAGCTGCCAGCCCTCCAGGTAGCCACGGGCTTCGAGCACCGCCAACCGGGCGATCAGGCCCTGCTCGAGCGCGGTGTTTCGGCCGGCGATGCGGCGTCGCAGCGCCTCGGCGTCCCGCTTCAGGGTGGTTGCCTCCTCCAGCCCCGCCAGGTGGTCCTCGGCGTGCGGACAGCCCGCCACCGGATGCTCCTCTGCACGGGGGCGATCCGGAACGGCCGAAGCCAGCGAGGGGGGCGAGGGGGGTGCCGTGCTCGAAGGCATAGCGGAGCGGCCTTCGTGTGTGGTGCCGCCCTCGTCGCCCAGCCCCAGGCGCTGCTTCTTGGACGAGCGACGGCGGGGGTTGCGACGGCGGAGTGCGAGCCCCGCCTCCTCGGCGAAACGGTCGGTCTCCGGCCGGTACGGCACCGGCAGGTCCACCCGACCCACCACGACCGGTTCGCCGATGAAATCCATGTGGGTCAGCCGTTCCGGCTTTCCGCCGACGTCGGAGACGCGGAGGCGCACCCGGTTGCGGGAGCGGTGGGCGACGGACAACACGACCACCGGCTCCCCGCCAACAGGATGCTCGATCACCTCGCCGGGGACCAGGTCGCCCACCGCCTCGCTCACCACGAGGTCGGTGTCGCCGTCGGGGCGACGCACCGCCCCCGGCCTCGCCGGCGTGGCTGCGCGCTCGGCCGCCGTGATCGCTGCGTACTCGACGACGTCGCCGAGCTCGCAGGTCGCCCGCTGCTCCGCCCCGGCGATGCGCTCCTCGAGCCGATCGAGCCGTGCCCGCAGCCGCACCAGGTCGGCGTCGGCCTGAAACTGGGCGAAGCTCCGCTGAAGCACGCCCAACGCCTCGTCCCGCTGGTAGCGGGCCACCAGGTTGACCACCATGTTGTAGGTGGGGTGAAAGGCCGAGTTGAGCGGGTACTCGCGGCTGCCCGCCAGCGCAGCCGCCTGGTCGAAGGTGACGAACGGCGACCAGGCGACGACGGCGAAGCCCAGCTCGTCGATGCCCCGACGGCCCGCCCGGCCGGTGAGCTGGGTGAACTGGGCCGGGGTCAAAAAGTCGTGCCCGTCGCCGGTGTACTTGGTCAGCTTGTCGATCACCACGGTGCGGGCGGGCATGTTGATGCCGAGGGCCAGCGTCTCGGTGGCGAACACCACCTTGATCAGCCCCAGGGTGAAGGCCTCCTCGACCGCCTCCTTGAAGGCGGGCACCATCCCGGCATGGTGGGCGGCCACTCCGGCCTCCAGCGCCGCCACCCAGCGGTCGTAGCGCAGCACCTTCAGGTCGGCTGCGCTTAACGACGCGGTGTGGGTCTCGGCGATCGTACGGATGAGCGCCCGGTCCTCCTGACTGGTCAGGCGGACCCCGGCGTCGCGACAGGCGGCCATCGCCTCGTCGCAGCCGTTGCGGCTGAAGATGAACCAGATCGCCGGCAGCAGGCCCTCGGCATCGAGGCGCTCAACCGTCTCCACCTTGCGCGGCATGGCAAAACGCCCCCGCCGGCGTCGCTGCCCACCAGGTCCCCGGTGACCGGTGTTGGGGGCCGCATCGAAGCGGTGGCCCTCCGGGTTGGGGCGGCCGTCGACGAGCAGCGGCAGAAGGTGGTCCTCCGGGGCGCTGCGGTCGGCGACCAGGTACAGCGGGCGCAACTCCACCGGGCGCTCGTGCTCGATCACCGTGCGAGTGGGCCCCCGCAATGCCCGAATCCACTCGCCGAGCTGTTCGGAGTTGGACACCGTGGCCGACAGCCCCACCAACTGGGCGCCCGCCGGCGCGTGGATGATCACCTCCTCCCAGGTCGGCCCCCGCTGGGGGTCGGCCAGGTAGTGCACCTCGTCCATGACGACCACGCCCAGACCCGCCAGGTTTGGGCTGGTCACGTAAATCATGTTGCGCAGCACTTCGGTGGTCATGACGATCAGGTCGGCCGAGCCGTTGACCGCGTTGTCGCCGGTGAGCAGGCCGACCCGGCCAGCGCCCCAGCGGGCCGAAAAGTCACGGAACTTCTGGTTGGACAGCGCCTTGATCGGGGTGGTGTAGAACGCCCGACGACCTTGGGCGAGGGCCCGGTCAATGGCGTGCTCGGCCACGAAGGTCTTGCCGGCGCCGGTCGGAGCCGCCACCAGGACCGACTCGCCGTCGTCGATCGCCTCGATCGCCCTCAGCTGGAACTCATCGGGGACGATCGGGTCGCCGGCGTCGCTCACGACAGACGTGCCTTCTCCCGACGTCGAACGATCAGACGCCCGGCGAGGATCGACGCCTCGTAGAACACGTACAACGGGATGGCGAGCGCAAACATCGAGATCGGGTCGACGCTGGGGGTGATGATCGCCGCCAGCGCAGTGATGCCGACGATCGCCTCGCGCCGCCACTTGGACAGCGTCGAAGGCTGGACGACGCCGACGAACTGCAGCGCGATCAACAGGATCGGGAACTCGAAACCCACGCCGAACGCCGCCATCGTGAACAACACCAGCGTGGTGTACTTCGTCACGTTGGTGAGGTTGTCGATGCCCTCGCCGCCGATGGTCAACAGAAATTCAAGCGCCTTGGGCAGGGTCAGGTAGGCAACGGCCGCCCCGGAGACAAACAGCGTTGTCGACAGGGCGACGAAGGTCGCTGCGTACGCCTTCTCCTTGCGGTACAGGCCCGGGGCGATGAAACGCCACAGCTGGTAAAAGATCACCGGAAGTGCGATGAAGATGCCCGAATAGCCCGCCACCTGGGCGCGGAAGCCGAACGGTTCGAGCGGGTCGAAGCTGGTCAGGGCACAGGTTTGACGCTTCGCTTCGACCACGTCGCAGTACGGCACCGTCAGAAAGCTGAAGATCTTCTCGTAGAAGATCCAGCCGACCACGGCGCCGATAACGATCGCCACCGCGGCGCGCAACAGACGGTTGCGCAGTTCCTTCAGGTGCTCGATCAGGCTCATGTCGCCCTTGGCGGGGGCGTCGGTGGTCTCCGTGCTCACGAAGTCGGTCCGTCGGGACGGTCGGGTTCGGCGGTGTCGGCTAGAGCTGATGGGTTGGCCGAAGCCTGGTCGTCCTCAGCGGGCTCAACTCGCTGCCCGAGCGGCCCCCCTCGAGCGGTGAACGCAGTTGACGCCACCGGGGTCGACATGGAGGTGGGCGGCCCCTCCTGCTCGGCGACCCTCCCAGGCACCCCTTCGGGGGCGCCCGCGCCAAGGGGGGCGGCGCGTGTGGTGAACGCAGCGTTGTCGGGCACCCCGGCGTCGAGTCGACGCTGGGCGGCCACCTCGGAATCGACGGGCACCCGTCGCCCACCCAGCTTGTCGTCCATCGTGGTCGGGTACTGCGGCCCGTTGCCCGGGGGTAGGCCCGGCTCGGGCAGGTCGGCGATCGTTGGAGAGGCCTCCGGCTGAACGGGCGCGTCCAAGAGCGCCTTGACCTGAGCTGCCTCCTCGTGCAGATCGAACTCGGCCATGCGGACGATCTCTGAGAGCTTCTGGCGCGGCCGCATGGCGAACTCGCCGATCTCCCGCAGCGGTTGCATCGCCGGGTCGTCGACCACACCGCGTACCTCGTCGGACATCGACGACATCTGAGCCCTTGCCTGGGCGATGCCGCGGCCGATCTTGCGCGCCATCTCGGGAAGCCGGTCCGGGCCGACGACGACCATGAGTAGGACGAGAACGGCAAGAATCTCCCACCCACCGATGTTGTCGACGATCAGGCCGAACATTGAGGTTGTGAGATCAAGAGGGGCCTGCACCACCCGCCCAGTCTAGGGGCCGCTCGGCACCTCGCCTTGGAGCCCCAGCAGCTGAACATGACTCACTCGTGTGGCGCGGACGAGCGCCGGTGCAACACGATGGGGTGATGTCTCATCCCACGCTCGGCGAGCCGGTGCGCTACCTGGCGGACGGCGGCGCCCCGGAACGGGAGGCCGATCACTCGCTGGCCGGGTTTCGTCTCGCCCGGCGGCTGGGCGCCGACGGCTGGGAGGTGACCGGACATCGCAGCGCCGATGATGTCGTCGTGCTTGCCCGAAACCCCACCGTCGGGTGGCGTCGGCGGTCCCGCTCGGCGATCCCCGCCGCCGACAGCGAGGCCCCACCGCTGGCCGATCTATTGGCGATCGACGCCGATCAGGCCCCGCTGGTGTCGATCGCGGTGGCCGACCGGGAGACGCTGGACGCGGTGATACTTGCCGCCGCCGGCGCCGGGGCGACCGGGCGGATGTGGATCCGCTGCGGCGACCTCGAGGTGCTGGCAGCAGCGGCCGCCGACCTGGGCCCCACCCGACCGATGCTGATCCACGAGGCTCCGCTCGCCGCCATGGCAAAGGGACCCGAGCGCCATGCCTCTCAGCTGCGGGCGGTCGGCGTCGACGGACAGGCGATGGCCTTCGGCCAGTGGACCGGCGGCCTGACCGCACTGTTCCATCGCTTCGATCGACTGTGCGTCGGTCGCAGCGCAACGCACGTTCGCATGATCAAGGAGTTCGTCGAGATGGGCGTCGACAGCGCCAGCAGCCTCAACCCGGAACGCCTCGACGAGGCCCGCGGCAAACTGCCCTAAGCGCTACAGCCCGCCGATTCGGCCGGGCGGCCACACGCGGGTGGTCGCCCGACCCACGATCGCATCCTCGGTGATCGGCCCAAAGCACCGGCCGTCCTTCGACGCCCCTCGGTTGTCGCCGAGCATCAGCACCCGCCCCTCGGGCACGTCGATCGGTTCGGCCATGTCGGTACGGGTGCCCGGGGGCAGATAGCTCTCGTCGATGGGTTCGCCGTCGACGAGCACCTCACCCTCGGGGCTGGTGATCTCCTCGCCCGGCAACCCGATGACCCGCTTGATCAGGTCCTGAGGGTCGGCGGAGGCAAACGGACACTCGTCCACGTTGGGGCGCTTGAACACGATGACATCGCCCCGGTCGAGATCGGCGATCGAATCGCTGGGCTTCCACACCACCACCCGGTCGCCCTGCTCCAGGGTGGGGACCATCGAGTCCGACGGGATCGAGAATGCCTGGAGGACAAACGCCCGAACCACGAGGGCGAGCACCAGGCCGACGGCGAAAACGGCGATGGTCTCCGCCCAGCTGCGGATCCGTTGGGCGGTGGTCGGGCTGGACTGGTCCATCTGCTTCTCCGTGACCTTCGGCTCGTCGGTGCCCCGCGTCGGTCGACCCGAGACCGACCCGGGCGCCTCAGCCGACCCAGGCGACGCCGACGGGCTGGATGGGTAGGCGGCCCGGCGGCGCAACGGTTGCCCGTCGTCGTCCAGCTGGGGGGCGGGAACAACCCACGGGTCCGCCTGCGGGGTGTCGGGTCCACCCTCGTCGGCGGTCACGACCCCGGATCCATGACGCCATAGCGTTGGAGCACAGCGGTCGCCGCACGCACGCCGGCGTCGATCAGTTCGGGGGGCGCAGCCAGAACCTCGACGTCGGGACCCAGCCGCAACAGCAACCGGCTGAGCCAGGCCTCCCCTGACACGGCCAAGGTGATCCGTTGCGACCCGTCCGCCTCATCGACCACGGACTCGACCGGGTACGTCTCGGCCACCCAGCGATAGCCCTCGGCAACCCGCAGCTCGACGAGCGGCGCCGCCTCATCGGGGCGGAGTGCCAGGTCGGACTCGGCCGGCGGTCGATGCCGGCGATCGGTCTCGAGCACCTCGGCGTCGAGGATTCTGTCGAGTCGAAAGGTGCGGGGGGCGTCAGCCGAGTGACAGTAGGCCGAGAGGTACCAGTGCCCATCCCGGTTGCGCAACAGCCAGGGATCGACCACCCGTTCCTCGGCCCGGTCCCGACCAAGCGTGTAGTAGCGCAACCGCACCTGGTGGTCAGCCTCCAAGGCCGACGCCAGCAGCTCCCGTTGCCCACCGGCCGCTGCATCGCCCAGATCGACGCTGAGGCTGCGTCCGGGGTCGGCCCCGACCGTGCGGGCCAACTTGGCCAGGCCGCGGGCCAGGGGGCCGTCCGGGTCGGTGCCCGGCGTGGTCAGCAGCGCGGAACCAGCTGCGAGCAGCGCCAGGTTCTGGGCGGGCGTCAGTGCCAAGGGCCGACGGAAGGCTTCGCCGAGGCGCACCTCGATCTGGTCCTCCTCGTCAATCGAGACGTCGACCAGTGCGTCGGGCGTATAGGGGTACACCCCGACCATGAACACGACGTTGAGGTCGGCGAGCAGGTCGTCACGGTCGATGCCGAAGCGTTCGGTCACCTCACCGACGGTGACACCTGGCCGCTCCGCCACCCACGGCAGAACGGCCAGGATGCGCCTCAGCCGATCGCCGGCGGTGACGCGGGCACTCATCGGCGAACCTTCGGGGCCGCCACCGCTGCGGCCCAGGCGATCAGATCGTTGCGTGCCCACTCGGGCGCGATGATCTCGACGCGGTCGAGATGGCTCAGCACATAGCTGCGGAACGGCTCCCATCGGGTCAGCCGAACGCCGAGCACCAGCGAACCGCCGTCGCGCTCCTCGATGACCTCGGCATCGGGCAACTCGAGACGCACCACCGGGGCGACCAGGGCGTCGACGACCAGGGAGATGACCTCCTCGGGCCCGTCGTCGAACGTCCAGGGTTGGCGTCGGCTCACCCCTTCTGCCGACTCGTGAGTTTCCGCCGACCCGGCGGTGCCCAGCTCGATCCGGTCGCCCATTCGGTCGACCCGAAACGACCGGGGTTCGCCCTTCGACCGGTCGAACGCCGCCAGATACCAGCGCCCCTGTCGATACTCGAGCCGCTCGGGGTCGACCGATCGCTCGGTCCCCCGATAGCTGAACGCCGCGGTTGCCCGCTCGCTGACCGCGCTGAACAGCGGGAGCAGCGCCGCCGGGGTGGGCACGTCGGCCGACAGCGAGACGGGCGAGCCGGTTCCCTCGCCGAGGGCTCCGCCCAGCTTCCACAGCCCCGAGTCGTCATCGAGGCCCTTCAGCCGGACGATCGATGTCGCCAGATGCAGGGCGGCGAGCTCGTCGGTGTCGAGCTCCGGATCGTCCATGCCGTAATCGGCGTCGGTCATCCGGTAGCCGACCACCGGCGGGTCGACGCTGCCCAGATCCTGCATCAGGATGGGCAGGCCCATCGCCCGCAGGTCGTCCTTGTCGCGTTCGAAGGCCCGATGGAAGGCGATGTCACCCTCCGGGTAGCCCTCCACCCGCTGATGGATCTCTTCGGCGCGCAGCGGGCGCGGGCTGTCGATCAGTGCAGCGATCAGGTTGAGCTGTCGTTCGAGCTTCTTCGTTGACACCGGAGTGTCACTCTAGATCAGGGCGCACGCCCAGCCGACCGTCAGCCGAGCAGCTCGGCGACCACCGCTGCCGCTGCCGCCGCCGCCTGAAAGAACAGCGGGTCGGCGTCGGGGCCCCGTCCCATCGTCGTCACCCGCAGCCCCAGGCCGTCCAGTGTCTCGGCCGGGTCGGGCACCTCTCCCACCGCTCGTGATTCCACGCCGGAGAGCGTCGCCGCCTCGGGGGGGACCGGCGCCACCATCGGTCGAGCCGAGCACAACCGGGCAGCGGTCGCCGTGTGGTGGCTGACCCCCTGATGGCGTCCACGAGCGTCGCCGTCGGAGGCCCGCACCGCCAGCACCGGGGTGCCGCCCAGCTTGCGGGCCAGGTCCAGCACATGGGCGACCTCCACCGAGGTGGTGCCCAGCGACGTGCCGGTGCCGACCACGCCCGGCCCCATTGACACGACGATCGCATCGGCGTCGAACACGTGACGGGCCAGGCCGAGCGCCGACGCCACCGACACCGCCTCCAGGTCACCGCCGAAGGCGTGGCCGGCGCTGACCGTGCCGCACAGCACGCCGGCGTCGACCAGCTCGACGACCAGGTCCGACATCACCAGCGGCAGCGCGGCTCCGTCGGTCATGACGTAGGCGATGCGCGCCTGGGGCCGCAGGCGCGCGATCGTCGCGGCGACGACCGCCATCTGGCTGTGCAGCGAGCAGGCGACCACCGGCACCCCGCCCAGCGGACGGTCGGCCGCGGCTGGATGCACCAACTCGTCGGTACCGACATCGACCTGCAGGCTGGTGTAGCGCAGCTTCATCACATGGTCGGGACCGGGCTGGGACAACGAGCGACGTGACAGGTTCCAGTGCACGAAGTGCCAGCCGCCCGTGCCCAGTCCGAGCTCGACGGCTGTCGTGTTGCACACCACCTCGTCCCCCAGGTCCACCGGACCGGTGAGTTCGGTGAGGACGTAGGCCCGGGCCTCTTCGACGTGTCCCGGATCGCTCTCGGACTGGGCCTCGTGTTCGCCGAGGCGAACCCACACTCGCTGGAGCCCGGGGCGCTCGGCGATCATGGCGGTCACCAGGCCGGTGCGAAACGTCGGCAACCTATACTCCCGCCTCGATCAGCTGAACGCTCGGACACAACAGGTTCACCGGTCCCACACTGCCTGCCTACAGGCTGTCGATCAGGTGCTCGACCCGCTCGTCGTGGGCGAGGAACGGGTCCTTGCACAACACCGAACGTTGGGTCTGGTCGTTCAACTTCAGGTGGACCCAATCCACCGTGTAGTCGCGTTTGCGCTCCTTGGCCCGTCGGATGAACTCGCCCCGCAGGCGTGCCCGAGTGGTTTGGGGCGCCAGGTCGACCGCCTCGGCGATGGCGTAATCGTCGACCATGCGCTCGACGAGGCCCCTGCGCTGCAGCTTGTAGAACACCGAGCGGGTGCGGTCGATGTCGTGGTACTGCAGGTCGAGCAGGGCCAGCCGGGCGTCGCCCGGATCGAGGCCGTGGCGCTCCCGGTAGGCCTCGACCAGCTGGTACTTGATCACCCAGTCGAGCTCGGTGTTGAGCGTCATCGGATCGTCCTCGAGGCCGACCATGACGTGCTCCCACATCGCCAGCGCCTGCTTTTCCTGCGGGTTGAGCTCGTGGCTGGCGGCGTACCGAAGGGCCCGGTTGAGATACTCCCCTTGGATGTCGAGCGCTGAGGCCTCGCGCCCGTTGGCCAGACGCACCCGGGTGCGGCCGGTGAGGTCGTGGCTGATCTCGCGAATCGCCCGGATCGGATTCTCCAGGGTCATGTCACGCAGCACCACCGTCGGGTCCTCGAGCATGCGCAACATCAACATCGTTGCCCCCACCTTCAAATAGGTGGAGTATTCCGACATGTTGGTGTCGCCGACGATGACGTGAAGGCGTCGAAACCGCTCGGCGTCCGCGTGCGGCTCATCGCGGGTGTTGATGATCGGGCGGCTGCGGGTGGTGGCTGAGCTGACCCCCTCCCAGATGTGCTCGGCCCGCTGGGACACCGAGAAGTGTGATCCCCGACTGGTCGTGATCACCTTGCCAGCACCGGCATAGATCTGCCGGCTGACCAGGAACGGGATGAGCACCTCGGTGTAATGGGCCAGGTCCTCCGAGCGGTTGGTCAGGTAGTTCTCGTGGCAGCCGTAGGAGTTGCCGGCCGAGTCGGTGTTGTTGCGGAACAGATAGACGTCACCGCGGATGCCCTCGTCGTGCAGGCGCTGTTCGGCCGAACCCAGGAGCTGTTCGAGGATGCGCTCGCCGGCCTTGTCATGGGCGATCAGGTCGTTCAACGAGTCGCACTCGGGCGTGGCGTACTCGGGGTGCGAGCCGACGTCGAGGTACAGGCGGGCGCCGTTGGCCAGAAAGACATTGGAGGAGCGGCCCCAGCTGACCACCCGCCGGAACAGGTAGCGGGCCACCTCGTCCGGACTGAGCCGTCGTTGGCCGCGCAGGGTGCAGGTCACGCCGTACTCGGTCTCGATCCCCATGATCCGGCGCTGCATCGACCGCAGGCTACTCAGGCCCAGCCGTTTTTGGAGCCGGTCTTCAGGTGCCGTCGTCCGAGTCGGCCTCCGGGGCCTTCTCGTCGTCGTTCTCGGCCTCCGCCGATGCGTCGGTTTCGGCGGTCGACAGGTCGGTGGCACCGGTATCGGTGGTGACCGTTGCAGCGAGGGGTATCTCCTCGACGTCGGACGCCCCATTACCGGAACCGGACTGGTCGCTCCCGCCCACCTCACCGCCGAGCAGTTCGGCGACCTCGTCAACGGTCAGCCGGCGAAATGCCCGATGCTCGACGTTGCGGTCCAGCACCGCCACCTCCAGGTCGCCCGCCGACAGGCTGCGGTCGGGCCCGGCCAGGGCCAAAGCGGCCAGTCGCAGGCCGTCCGCCAAGCTCGGCGTGGCTTCGAACTCGCTGGCCACCCGGTTCCGAACCGCCTCGGCGTCACCGCCCAACACGGTGAAGCTGGCCTCGTCGATCAGTGTGCCGTCGTAGAGGATGTGGAACAGCCGGTCATCGTCGGGCCCGTTCGACACCTCGGCGATCAGGATCTCCACCTCCATCGGCTTCATCTCGTGGGTGAAGACGTTGCCCAGGCTCTGGGCATAGCCGTTGGCCAGGCTCCGCCCGTCCACGTCCTCACGGCTGTAGGCGTAGCCCTTGAGGTCGGCGCTGCGCACCCCGGCGATGCGGAGCTGGTCGAACTCGTTGTATTTGCCGACGCCGGCAAAGGCGATGCGGTCGTAAATCTCGTAGATCTTGCGCAGCAGGCGGCTGGGGTTCTCCGCACAGATCAGGATGGCCTCGTCACAGGACATGCCGATCAGGCTGCGACCGCGGGCGATCCCCTTGCGGGCGTAATCGGCCCGGTCCTTCATCACCTGCTCGGGGGCGACGTAGAACGGCTGGGTCATGGTGCTCCGATCGAAGACAAACGTAGGGAGGGTGCGGGGGACATGGGTCAGCGGCGCCGGGCGGCGCTAGCGCCGTTCCCGCAGGCGCTCGATGAGTGCCTCGGTGCGCTCGGCCAGGCCCGAGTCGTCGATGCGTTCGAAGCCGCGGGCGGTGATGGTGGCCACGATCGGGTAGATACCCCGCAACAGGTCGGGGCCCCCGGTGGCCGAGTCCTCCTCGGCCGCCTGGTAGAGCGCTTCGAGCACGAGGTCGACGGCGGCGGCCTCGCTCAGGTCCCGCCTCCATCCCATCTTGACGACGGTGCCGGCGTGCAGGCTGCCCGACCCGGTGGCCGTATGATCGGCCTCCTCGTAGCGCCCGCCGGTCACGTCGTACTGGAACAGCCGGCCCTCGCCTCGCTTCAGGTCGTAACCGGCGAAGATCGGTACGACCGCCAGGCCCTGCATGGCCATCGGCAGGTGCTGGGCCACCATCTGGCTCAGCTGGTTGGCCTTGCCCTCCAGTGACAGGTGATCGCCTTCCACCTTCTCGTAGTGCTCGAGTTGCAGCTGGAACAGCCGGACCATCTGCACGGCCGGACCTGCCGCACCGGCGATGGCGACGCCGCTGTAGCGGTCGCCGGGGAAGACCTTCTCGATGTTGCGGTGGCTGATCAGGTTGCCCGAGGTGGCCCGACGATCACCGGCCATGATCACGCCGTCTGCGAAGCGGACCGCCAGACACGTCGTACCGTGCGGGACGGCAAGGGTGGCGTCGCCCGAGGGGACGGGTGCGCTCAGGCCGCTGTTGCGCACCAGTCGGGCAAAGTCGGGGCCTGGGTCGTCACCCGGCGAGAAGGTGGGGAGGTTCATCGCCAGTCAGCGTAGCGGCGAGGACCCGACGCCCGGTTAGACCGACGGCAGCGGGCCCTCGACCAGCCAGGTCACCCCGATCGAGTCCTTGCGCCCCCGTTGGCTGGACAGGGTCATGAACTTGCGGTCGGGTGACACGGTGGGGCCGGTGATCTCCGAGCCATCGTGACCCTCGACCCGCAGGATCGGGACGGCGGAGCCATCGAGGCCGAGTGCAACCAGCTCCATATTGCCGCCGTCCTCGGCGGTCAACAGCGTTGCCGACGGACCGTCCCACCACAGGTTGTCGACGCCGGTCAGCACGTCCCCGTCTCCGGTGGCGCCGTCTCCGCTTGCCCGGTAAACGATCGACATCTCGTTGCTGGCCGGGTCGTAGGCCCACACCGTGTTGTCCAGCTTGGTCGAGAAGAAGATCTTGCCGTCGCCGAGCGCGATGCCCTCCCCGCCCGCATACGGGGTGGAGTCGGCCACCTGGGTTCGCGTGGCCATTTCCGCCGCCGACGGGTCGGGCACCTCCGCCCACGTCACCGCTCCGGTGCCGTCGATGCTTCCGCCCTTCACCACCGCAACCTCGAGGGTGCCGGCGCCCAGATCGGGCCACGACGACGGAGTGAAGCGGTAGAAGCGACCGTCGGGCTGGTCCTCGGTCAGGTAGACCGCCTTGCCGGCCTCGTCCACCCCTGCGGCCTCGTGCTTGAACACGCCCAACGCCGGCCGAGCCTCGCCGCTGTTCTCGACGGTCGGATCGGCCTCCCACACACGACCCTGGTCAAACTCCTCGCCCGACAGCCAGGTGCCCCAAGGGGTGGGGCCGCCGGCGCAGTTGAGGGTGGTGCCACCGAGGATGCGATGGGCGGCGATCACCTTGCCGTCGTCGGACAGATGGATGGCGCTTGCGCCGCCACCGTTGTCGGAGGCGGCCTCGTGGTTGATGGCCACCCACCAACCGTCGTCGTCCGGGTCGGCGAACGTGGCGGCGCCGTCGGGCGCCGGCGACCAGACGTAGTTGGTCGAGCCGACCTTCTCGCCGGTACGGGCCAGCACGGTGGCGCTCCACCCGGCGGGCACCAACAGGCCGTCGGCACCGGAGTCGATCGTCGGCTTGGACCACGACGCCGGGGTCGACGGCGCGGACGTTGGCACTCCGTTCGTCGAGGTGGACGTCGTCGTCTTCTTCTTTGAACCGGACGTGGACGCGGTGTCGCCGCCATCGGAGCTGCAGCCGGCGCCGACGAGCAAGGCGCCGATCGGCGCTCCGGCCAAGGCGGCCAGCAGCCGACGCCGGGACGAATCGGGTGGGTGCTGCGAACTCATCGCTCCCCCACCTGTGCTTACTCGCCGCCTTTTTGCACGTAGGACTTCACGAAGTCCTCGGCGTTGGTCTCGAGGACTTCGTCGATCTCGTCGAGAAGATCATCGAGCTCGGCCTTCAGCCGCTCGCCGGTCTCGGCCGCCTGGCCACCGGGCACTGCCTCATCGACCTGTTCATCCTCCGCCTGACGGGATGGTGTCGCCTTGCGCTGTGTTTCTCGTTCGGCCATCAGCCCTCCTGGGTCAGGCCGCAACTTAGTCCAGCCGTGTGACTTTTTAGCGCGGGTAAGCGGCCTCCCCCGCTTATCTCGCCCACACGCGTCTGGCGGAACGCGCCGACCAACTCGAAGCCTCGTCGTCAGGCCGACGTGGCGGCGCAGTTCCCGTCCCGGGTCAGCGCGACGGGAAGGCGCCCTCGACCAGCCAGGTCACCCCAATCGAGTTGGCGCTCCCCCGCTGGCTGGACAGCGTCATGAACCGGCGATTCGGTGAGACGGTGGGGCCGGTGATCTCCGAGCCACCATGACCCTCGGCCCGCAGGATCGGAACGGCCGAGCCATCGAGGCCTAGCGCAACCAACTCCATGTTGCCGCCGTCCTCGGCGGTCAACAGCGTGGAGGACAGGTCGTCCCACCACAGGTTGTCCACCCCGGTCAACACGGCGCCGGCGCCGGCCCGGTACACGATCGTCATCACACTGCTGGCCGGGTCATAGGCCCACACCGTGTTGTCGTGCTTGGTCGAGAAGAAGATCTTGCCGTGGCCGAATGCGATGCCCTCCCCGCCCGCATACGGGGTGGACTCGGCCACCTGAGCACGGGTGTCGGTCGTCGCCGCTGACGGGTCGGGCACCTCGGCCCAGGCGACCGACCCCGTGCCACCGATGGTGCCACCGCTCACGACGGCCACCTCGAGGGTTCCAGCGTTCAGGTTGGGCCACGACCTTGGTGTGAAGCGGTAGAGGCGACCGTCGGGCTGGTCCTCGGTCATGTAGATCCCCTTACGGGCTTCGTCCACCGCCGCCGCCTCGTGGGCGAAGACGCCCATCGCTGGTCGCAGCTCACCGCTGTTCGCGATCGTCGGGTTGGCCTCCCAGATACGCCCCCGAACAACCTCCTCCCCCGAGAGCCAGGTGCCCCACGGGGTGGCGCCACCGGCGCAGTTGTAGGAGCTGCCGCCGATGATGCGATGTGCGGCGATCACTTCGCCGTCCTCGGAAAGATGGATGGCGCTCGCCCCACCGCCGCTGCGGGAGCTGGCCTCGTGGTTGATCGCCACCCACCACCCCACGCCACCCGGATCGACGAACGAGGCGGCGCCATCGGGGGCGGCCGACCACACGTAGTTGGTGGAGCCCACCTTCTCACCGGTACGGGCCAACACCTTGGTGCTCCAGCCCTGGGGCACCCACAGGCCGTCAGCGCCGGAATTGACCACCGGCTGGGTCCACGAGACGGGGGGCACAACCGTCGTCGGTGTCGCCGTCGTCGCTGTGCCCGTCGTCGACGTGGTCGACCCGGGGGGTGGGGTGGTGACGGCGTTGCAATCAGCGGCGACGAGCAGAGCGCCAGCGGGCAATCCAGCCAAGGCGGCCAGCAGACGACGCCGGGAGGTGTCGGGCGGGTGTTGATGCTTCATTGGTCCCCCTCAGAGATCTATTCCCACCTAATGGAACGCACTATTCACCCCAGGCGCCAGCCACCGTGACGCTGCCATCGCAGCTCTTCATCGCCATCGCATCGCTCCGCTGCAGGCCCGATATCAATCCCGCTACGGATAGCCCCCGACACGTTCGCCAGATGCCCGAACGTCGTACACAGTGTCGCAGAACCCTGTTTGCTTGTCACTGGTCCTCTTCATACTGGGGTACATGAGTTCGATGGTGTGGGCGCTTGACGCGAGGACGGTGATCGACCGGATCAACCTGGGTCTTGATGGGTTGTTTGCTGCCGGTGTGGCGCCGGTTGACGGCCCCGATGCCATCGTGTGGTTGCGTGAGGTTGAGGTGTTACGTCGGCAGGTTGACGCTGCGGCCACGGCGTTGGTGGGTGCGATCGACCGGGCCGGGCTGTATGTGGATGACGGGCACGCGTCGGCCATGGTGATGGCCAAGCATCACGCCAAGCTGTCCGGGGCGGAGGCATCGGCACGTGAGAAGACCGCTAGGGCGTGCCGCTCGCTGCCGAAGCTGGCCGACGCGTGGGCCGATGGTGAGATCGGAACCGATCAGATGCACCTGTTGGGCCGGGTGCATACCAATCCTCGGGTCGCACCCGCGATGGAAGCCCGCCAACACCAGTTCCTTGCCGATGCCAACATCCTGTCGGCCAGGCAGTTCGAGTTGACGACCCGCCAGTGGGAACGCCTGATCGACGAGGACGGCCCCGAACCGGCCAACGAACGCAACCACACCAACCGCAACACCAAACTGGTCCAGAACCCGTGGGACAACTCCTGGGACCTCACCGGGTTCTTCGCGTCGATCCAGGGTGCTGAGATGCGCGAGATCCTCGATCGGTACATCGACGCCGAATTCCGGGCGGACTGGGCCGGAGCCAAAACCCGCCTCGGTGACGCCGTCACGAACGCCGATTTGGAACGCACCCCGCCCCAACGTCGTGCCGACGCGTTGCACCGGCTGTTCCAAGACCCAGCATCAGCACCCGACGGTGCCGTCCCGCCCGGGTTCGTCCACAACATCCACTGGACAGCAACCGCCTACGAGGAAATGCTCGACGCGATCGACGCCGACCGGGCACCCAAGTTCGACCCCGACAGCTACATGTGTCGCACCGGTGACAGTCACGGCGTTGACCCGACCGAAGCGGCCACCAACAGCCTCGACGGTCTCGCCGCCCAGATCCGCCGCATGATCGTCGATGCCGCCGGTGTGGTCATCGACCTCGGCCGGGCCCGACGGTTCACCGGTTCGGCCCGCACCGCCGCCACCGCCGGCCACACCTGTTGTGTCTGGCCCGGCTGCACCGTCCCGGCCAGCGCCTGTGAGGTCGACCACCTCCACGAACACGGCCGTGGTGGCCCAACCAGCCCGTCAAACGCGGCACCGTTGTGCGGCAAACACAACCGCTGGAAACAACAGTCACTTCAAGGGCGCGGCTTCCGGATCCACCGCAAGCCCGACGGCACCTGGCACACCACCCGCCCCGACGGCTCCCAACTCGAATGAGCGCAGCTGGAAGGACCGGCAACCTGCAGGACCAGGGGGAAAGGTCAGCTCGAATGAGCAGCGACTCGAACCACCCGAAACTGGGTCAGCTCGAAGCGTTCAGCTTGGCCAACAGCTCGGCTGCGTCCGCGCTGGCCGCCACCATCTCGCCCAGGATCGCTTCGGTGCCACGGGTGGGCTCCATCATCGGCACCCGCGACAGCGATGAGGAACCGGTGTCGAACACGATCGAATCCCAGTTGGCCGTCACCACCTGATCGGTGAACCGCGCGAGCACAGTGCCCCGGAACCACGCCCTAGTGTCGGTGGGCGGCAGGTCGACGGCGGCGGCCACCTCCACGGCGCTCACCAGCGTGCGCAGGCCGGCCCGGAGGGCCAGGCAGCGATCGGGGCGCATGTCGTGGTATTGCAAGTCGAGTGCCCGCAGCTTGGGGGCGCCAGGTGGCAACTGGTGCCGCTCGGCGAACCCGCCCAGCAGCCGGCCTTTCGCCACCCAGTCCACCCGGTCGGCGGCACGCTGGCGGTCGTGCTCCAGGTCGTTGAGCACCCGCTCCCACTCGACGAGCACCTCGGCCAGCACGTCGTCGCCACCCACCGCCGAGGTGTCGCACTGCTCGCCCCAACCACGCGCCAGCGCGCACAGCTCCCGCTGGGCCCCCAGCGCCGTGATCGTGCGACCATCGAGCGTCTCGTAGGTTTCGCTCAGGCTCAGGTCCCAGCTGATGTGGCGCAGGGTGGCGACCGGGGTCACCGGCCGAAGCTCGCCCATCGGCCAGTCGTCCTCGATCATCGCCAGCACGATCGAGGTGGTCGCCAGCTTCATCCAGGTGGCCCATTCCGACATGTTGGCATCACCGATGATCACGTGTAGGCGTCGGTAGCGGCGCGGGTCGGCGTGGGGTTCGTCCCGGGTGTTGATGATCGGCCGCTTCAGCGTCGTTTCGAGGCCAACCTCCTCCTCGAAGAAGTCGGCACGTTGGCTGAGCTGGTAGGTGACGTCCTTTCGGCCGGGCAGCTCGCTCCCCACCTTGCCTGCGCCGCAGAACACCTGGCGGGTGACCAGGTGCGGAGTGGCGCGGGCGACGATCCGGTTGAACGGGACGTTGCGGTCCATCACGTAGTTCTCGTGGGTGCCGTAGCTGTTGCCCTTGCCGTCGGAGTTGTTCTTGTGGACGATCACCTCCTGGCCGTCCTCCAAGATGGCGTTGGCGGCGGTCATCGCCCGGCGCAACACCTCCTCCCCGGCCCGGTCCCACACCACGCCATCGCGCGCCGATGCCACCTCGGGCGAGGAATATTCGGGGTGGGCGTGGTCGACGTAGAACCGTGCCCCGTTGGTCAGCACGGCGTTGACCAGGTGAGTTTCCACCTCAGGCGGCTGCACGTACTGCTCGAGCACCCCGCGTGCGTCGTTGGCGGGCATCTCGTCACCGAAGTCCCAGCCGATCCGCGGACCGGTGCCGGCACGGGCCACCTCGCTCACGTAGGCGTTGACCAACAGGCTGGAGGCCGCAATCGGGTTCTGTTCGGGCGCATTGCGCACGATGATGCCGTACTCGGTCTCGATGCCGAGGACCTTGTGAATGGCCATGTCAGCGGGTCACTGTGTTGCGAACGGCCCTGTCACGAACGGCCTTGTCACGAATGGCCATATCAGAGGTAATGGCCGGTCTGAACCCGCTCGATCGCCCGCCCGCCTTCGGGCTCATCCTCCTCGGGATGGCTCACCAGCGTTCGCACGTACACGATCCGCTCTCCCTTTTTGCCCGAGATCTTGGCCCAGTCGTCCGGGTTGGTCGTGTTGGGCAGGTCCTCGTGTTCACGGAACTCCTGGCGCACCGAGGCCACCAGATCGGCGGCGAGCACCCCGCGCGGACCGCCGGCCAGCTCCCGTTTGATGGCCAGCTTCTTTGAGCGGCGCACGATGTTTTCGATCATCGCGCCGGACGAGAAGTCGCGGAAGCCCATGATCTCGCGGTCGCCGTTCTGGTAGGTGACCTCGAGAAACTGGTTGTCCTCGTCGTCGCGGTACATCTCCTCGACGGCGGCCTCGGCCATCGCCTGAAGCGCCTTGGCCGGGTCGCCGCCCCCCAGCTCCTCGACCTCCGATTCGGCGATCGGTACACGGGCGGTGAGGTACACCCCGAAGATGCGGGTGGCCGCCTCGGCATCTGGGCGTTCGATCTTGATCTTCACGTCGAGGCGGCCCGGCCGCAGGATGGCCGGGTCGATCAGGTCCTCGCGGTTGGAGGCGCCGATCACGATCACGTTGCGCAGCGCCTCGACGCCGTCGATCTCCGCCAGCAGCTGGGGCACGATCGTCGATTCCATATCGGAGGAGATGCCGCTTCCCCTGGTGCGGAACAGGCTCTCCATCTCGTCGAAGAACACGATCACCGGCGTGCCCTCGGCCGCCTTCTCGCGGGCCCGTTGGAAGACGAGGCGAATGTGACGTTCGGTCTCGCCGACGTACTTGTTGAGCAGCTCGGGACCCTTGATGCTGAGGAAGAAGCTGCGGGCATCGGCGCCGGTGGTGCGGGCCACCTGCTTGGACAACGAGTTGGCCACGGCCTTGGCGATGAGCGTCTTGCCGCAGCCGGGAGGCCCGTACAAGAGAATGCCCTTGGGCGCAGGCAGGTCGTAGGTGGCGAACAGCTCGCTGTGCAGAAACGGCAGCTCGACCGCGTCCATGATCGATTCGATCTGGCGGTCCAAGCCCCCGATGTCGGTGTAGGCGATGTCGGGCACCTCTTCGAGCACCAACTCCTCGACCTCCGGCCGGGGCAATCGCTCGACGAGCACGCCCGCACGCGGCTCCATCAGCATCGTGTCGCCGGCTCGCAGCGGCGCATCGGCCAGGTGATCGGCCAGCTCGGCGACCCGCTCCTCGTCGGCACGGCCGACAACGAGGGCACGAGCGCCCGCGACGAGGATCTCCTTGATCGTCACAACCTCACCGGTCAGGTCGGGCGGCCGCACCATCACGACGTTGTAGGACTCGTTGAGCACCACTTCGGCACCCCGGCGCAGCTCGGCGACCTCCACGGCGGGCGACACCTCGACCCGCATCTTGCGACCCCCGGACTGCACGTCGACCGTGCCGTCGTCGTTGGAGGCGAGCAGCGTGGCGTAGCCGGCAGGGGGACGGGTGAGCTTGTCGACCTCCTCGCGCAGCGCAGCGATGTGATCGCGGGCTTCGCGCAGCGTGAAGGTGAGCTTCTCGTTCTGCGTGACCGCCTGGGCCAGTTGCGACTTGACCTCGACCAGACGGTCCTCGAGGGTCCGGATGCGTTTGGGCGCCTCGGCGCCGCGACGGGTGAGCATGGCGAGCTCGCGCTCGGCCGCCGCCACGGCGTCGTGGAGTTCCTCGGCCTCGGCCTTCAGTCGTCTCGTCTCGTCGCTGGCCGTCATCCGCCCCTCCCACTGCTCACGGCCAAGCTACCCGCCAGGCCCGGCCCCGCGAGCCACACCCTGCGAGGTTGTCGCCAGAGACAGGCGTCACCTTGTCCCATTATTCCGGCAAATACCGGGTTTATCTGCCGAGGCGTCGTTATGCTGAGCTACGGGAGAAGCACCCGCTGGTGTTTCACCAAATAAGGGCCACAGCGCCGAACCCCCACCCGCGTCGCGGGGCAACGTAAGGAGAAGTCATGGGACTGAAGGTCTGGATCGACCAGGATCTCTGCACCGGTGATGGCCTGTGCGAAGAGATCTCGCCGGCCGTCTTCACGCTCCTCGACGACGGTCTCGCCTACGTCGTCGAGGGCGACAAGGTGTTCAACGATCCAGGTGGCGCCGAGGGCAAGGCCGAGATCCCCGACGCCGAGCTCGAGGGCGTGATCGAGTCCGCCGAAGAGTGTCCCGGCGAGTGCATCTTCATCGAAGCCGAGTGACCCGAGTTCCTCGGCTGCGCTAGGCGCCGTCACGCTCCGGGGGCAGGGTTCGCTCGGAACGGGAGGGCATTCGGGCGTGGCTGAGGAACGCCGTGTGGGCCACCATGCGATGGTCGGGGCGGACGGCGGCACCGTCGACCTTCCACGTGCGGTGCAGCACCTCGAGCGTCTCGGCGAGCACCAGCCCGGCCTCGACGAGCGCTTCGCGGAACTGGCTGGCCTGCATGATGCTGGGCGTGTAGGCCAACACGATGCCGCCCGGCCGCAGCGCACCTTGGAGGTGCGGTACCACTTGCCACGGTTCCGGCAGGTCGAGCACCACCCGGTCGTATCCACCTGATGGACCGACCTCGATACCCTCGTAGACGTCGCGCAGCTCGACGGCGAACCGGGCCGCCGCCTCCGGTCCGACCGCCCGGGCCACGTTCAGCTGAGCCCGTCGGGCGAAGTCCTCGCGCAGCTCGTAGCCGGTGACCCGTGCGCCGGCGCGCAGCATGGCCGACGACAGCGCTCCGGAGCCGATGCCGGACTCGAGCACCTCGACGCCGGGCGCGACGTCGGCCAGCATCAGGATCGGCCCCAAATCCTTTGGGTAGATCACCTGGGCCCCACGGGGCATTTTGAAGACCAGGTCGGACAGCGTGGGCCGAAACACGGTGAAGGTCAGGCCCTTGGTAGTGCGATGGGTCGATCCGGGCTCTGCGCCGATCAGGCGGTCGTGCTCGAGCGGCCCGGCGTGGCTGTGAAACTCCTGGTTCTCGCTCAGCGTCTGCAGGTAGCGGCGACCCTTGTGGTCGATCAGCAGCACCGACTCCCCCTCCTCGAGCAGTCCGTGGTGGCCCGAACGGGCGGCGCCGTCGTTGGGTGGTCCGTGGGTGGTCGGTTCGCTCACGCTCCGCCGTCCCTTCTGGACAGCTGCACCGGTTGAGCCGCCGATGCGCGCTCGGCCAGCCGGCAGAACGCGCACACCTCGGACTCCGACGGCGACCCGCAGCGCTCACAGATGCCCAGCTCGTCGCGCCCGGTCGTCTCGTCGTCGGCAAAGCGGTCGGCCGCCTTGGAGAGGAACTCGTGGTAGAAGGCGAACTTGGCGCCCGGCGAGCGGATTTCGATACCGGTCAGCGCCTCCTTGTAGGCCAGGTGGCGGTTGCCGGCGGCCATCGGGCACTCCTCGACCAGGTAGTCGATGCCCGACACCACGCAGTAGGCGGCCATCTCGCGCTCCCCCAGGCGGATCAGCGGCTTCACCTTGCGGGGAAAGCCGTCGCCGGCGGGCAGCACGGGCCGTTGCCGGCCCAGGTAGGGCATCTGCCAGCGCAACACGTTGCCGAACAGCACCGCAGCTTCGTCATCGAGGTTGTGGCCGGTCACCAGAGCGTCGTAGCCGCCGTTGCGGGCGGCTTCGTCGAAGACGTGGCGCTTCGACATGCCACAGGCCGAGCACGGCGTGCGCTTGGCGGCCCGCGATCCGGTGGGGATGTCGTAGCCGTAGGTCTCGACCAGGTCGACCTCGATCAACGTCAACCCGCGCTGCTCGGCGAAGGCCCGCGCTGCGTCGGCCGACGCGTCGGAGTACTCCCCGATGCCCAGTCCGACGTAGAGCCCATCGGCGCTGTAGCCGAGCGCGATGAGGATGTCCCACACCGCCAGCGAGTCCTTGCCGCCCGACACGGCGACCAGCAAGCGGTCGTCGGGTTGCACCATGTCGTGATCGGAAATCGCCTTGGCCGTCTGGTCGCGACAGAACTTCACGAAGTGCTCGGCGCAGAAGTTGGCATTGTGACGCCGTAGGTCGATGACGGCCGGCCCCCGACACACCCGGCACTTCATCGTGTCCACCTCATGGTCACGCCCCGCCGGAGACGACGGGACGGATCTCGATCTCGTCGTTGGCGCCCAGGCGTTCGTCGCCGGGCACGAGCGTCCCGTTGCGGATCACCAGCACCGACTCCCGATTGAGGTCCAGCTTGCCCAGCAAGGCGGTCACGGTCAGGGAGCCGTCGAAGGTGACCTCTCGTGTCGGCTGGCGGAGGTGCACGATCATCAACCCAGTCTGGCATCGACCGGGGGCACGCTCACCAACCGGCGACGTTCAGTCGTCAGCGCGATAGAACCGACGCTTGGTCGTGCCCGACCCGCCGGCCTTGGCCAGTGCGACGGCGCGAACCGCCTCCAGGCTGGCCTCGAGGGCGGCCACCTCGTCGACGGCCTGGCGCCGCTCGTCCCGCCGCACGTCCAAGCGGTCGAAGCGCACCAGGAGGTCGGCCTCCTCGGCGGCGAGCTTGGCCGCCCGTTTCGACCCGTCATGTGCCTTGTCCAGGCGGGTCTGGGTGCGCTCCAGCTTCTTGGCCACCTTCACCTGCTTGGGGCTGGCGCTGCGGGCCTTGGCCAGCCTGGCCTTGGCGGCGTCCAGCTCGGCCTCCAACCTTCGTTCGGCCTTGGTCGGTGCCGGGCGGGCCACGACCTCCAGCCGGTCGCCGGGCTGCATCTTGGCGGTGGTCACCCGCTGCTCGCCCGGTTCCTCCATCCGATCCTGGAACCAGTCGATCGCCTTGCGCGCAACGACGCCCGTCGGGCCGCCTCCTGCCAGGAAGGGTGCGACGAGCTTGAGAAGCTTGAGCAGCATCAGGAGCGGCGGATCTCGATCACGGCAGAACGCTTCAGGCCGTTCTTGCGACCGAGGAAGAAGAACAGGATCAGGGCGAGCAGGCCGATCCCGGCCACCACCGCCACGATCTGGGTCTTCGCCTCTTCGGCCTGGTGGGTCACGCCTTCGCCGATGCCCGCGATCTGATCGCGGATGTCGTTGCGGTCAATCTTGTCGTCGCTCATGTGAACTTCTTCCTTCGAGAGGTGTGGCCGTGGGACGCCGGGAGGGAACCGGCACTACTTCCGACGCTTGTCGCCGCCCCGCTTGGCGGCGTTCGCAGCCACGGCGGTGACGAGCAGCAGCCAGACGAGAGCGCCGACGTAGGGAACCCACGACCAGGTGCCGCCGTGGACCCGGCCGGGTTGGTTGATCGTCTCGATCGTTTGCAATCCTCGCAGCAACGCCAGGGTGAGCAGCACGACGCCGATGCCGATGCAGGTGCCCCCCGCCGCGCCGAAGCCGACGTAGCGGCCGAGCGACTTCAGCGGATCGACGGTCTCCTGCTTGGCATAGCCGACCACCAGGTTCTTCAGCTCGCCGACCTGATCGCCGGTACTCGGAGTTTCGCCTTGCTTCGTTGCCACGTGGCTCCCTCGGCTGCGCTTCGGTCGACCGCTGCGGGCCGACAGGAGGTACTCGGTTTAGTGGGCGGCGCGCCCCCCCGGCAAGCACTGGCGTCGCGTCGAGGTCGGCGGCTCACTCCAGGCGGGCCCGCACCAACTCGATCTGCTCGTCGAGCAGCGCCACCAACCGCGTGGCCCGCTCGACCGATCCGGGCGCGGACAACAGGCGGTAGCGGTCGAGGCTGCCCAGCGGCGAGGCGAGCGCCAGCTGCCAGATCAGCCGGTCCGGGTCCTCGCCGGCATCGGGCACGTCCGAGCCCGCCTCGCCAGGTTCGAGCTCCACACCGAGTTGCACCATCAGCTCGGACAGCTCGGCGTGGCGCTCGAGCAGCGTCGGAATCGACCCGGCGAGAGCGGCGTTGAGGTCGGGCGGGTCCTCGTCGGGCCACAGATCCACCTCGGCCCGTGGATAGGGGTCGTCGTCGAGCCAGTTGAGCACCCGGATGCGCTCGCCGCCGACCGCCACCACCGCCCATCGGCCATCCTCGGCCAGCTGGGCGCCGACGACGGTGGCCAGGGTGCCGACCGCAGCGCGAACCTCCCCACCGCCCACCTCGCTCCCGCGCTCGATCATCGTCACCCCGAAGCGGGGTTCCGATCCGAGGCTCGCCTGGTCGTCCGGCCGGGGCAGCTCCCCCACCAGCTCCTCGAACAGGATGCGGTATCGGGGTTCGAACACGTGCAGCGGCAACAGCATGTGGGGCACCACGACCGACCCCAACGGGAACATCGGAACGATCCCACGCGTCGGCTCCATCGGATCAGGAACCGGATCCGACGGGACGCGGCTCGCTGGGCGCCAGCACCTTGGGGTCGGGAAGCTGGGGGTAGGACAGCAGGGTCTCGGTCAGCTGCTCCTGTCTGGTGAGATCGTCTTGGACGATGTTGGCCCCCGGGCGGTTGATCAGGTACGAGAACGACAGGTCGAACTCCGCCGGGGTGCGCACCCAGCCCGACAGCCCGGTGACGATCGACAGCGTGCCGCTCTTGGCCCGGACCGCCTCCCGGGCCGGGGAGTCGACCCAGCGTTTCAGGAGCGTCCCGTTTTCACCCGGCACCGCCAGCGCTTTGGCCAGCAGTCCGTCGGCCTCGCCGTGGTCGAGCACCCGGCGCAGCAGCGTGCAGGTGACCCGGTCGGCGCCGCTCAGCCCGGAAGCATCGACGATGACGACGCCCTCGGTCGAGATGCCCCACTCCTTGAGCAGCTCGAGTTCCACCTTGATGCCGGCAGCGGTCGACCCCACGCCGCTCCGCTCCCGGCCGACCTCCTTCAGCAGCAGCTCGGCCGTGTTGTTGTCGCTGAACTGCAGCATTTGGGCGACGAGCCCCTTGACGGGGAGCGAGTCGACCGCTGCGATCTGTCGGGCTTGGTCGGGCGCTTCGCCGGAGGCGAAGGCGCCCTCGACGACCACCCCGCGGGCGATCAGCAGCTCGCGCAGCACCTCGGCGGCGTGGGCCGGCGGGTCGGCGGCCGGATCGCTGATCGCTCCGCTGACGATGTCGTCCAGGTCGCCGCCGTTGGTCCGGTCCCGGGCGTCGTTGACCGACAGCGCCGACAACGGCCCCACCTCGCCATTGGACAGGTCGTCGGGATCCCAGGACTCCACCGTTCGCAGGTCGTCGTAGCGGCCATCGTCACCAACCACATTGCCGGTCACCTTGGTCACCCCGGCGGCACGGACGGCATCGGCCAGGCCTTCGAGGGCGGTGTGTGGCTGGGGCGCAAACATCAGGGACGCGTCGTAGTTACCGGTCTCGATGATCGGATCGCCGCCGCCGACGAAGTACAGGTCGCCCTGCACCGTGCCGCCGACCGGATCGGCGTCGGCCACCACCCGGGTGGTCAACGTCGTCTCCGGACCGAGCACCTCGAGGGCCACCGCTCCGACGAGGATCTTTAGGTTGGATGCGGGCAGCAGCGGCGTGTCGGGGCGGAGCTCAAACACGGGACCGCCGGCCTGACCGACGCTGATGCAGCTGTCGGGTGGCGACTGTTGGGCCAGCGGGGCCAGGGCCTTTGCCATCTTGAGGTCTGCGGTCGGGCGCAACACCAGGTCGGGCACGCGCCGGGCCGACAACATCGGGGTGGCCAGCTCCATGCCCGTTCGGGGGGACGTGCCTACCGCCGCGGTACCGTCGCTGACCCAGCCGGCCGCTACCAGCACCCCGCCGACGATGGCGAGCACCAAGGCCGCTCCCCGAAGGAAGCCCAGACGTCGACGCTGCTTGGCGCGGCGGCGCCGCTTGCGGTCCATCGGGGCGCTCACGAGCTGGTCCGCCCGAGGGCTGTCGACGCAGCGACCATCGCATCGAGTGCGGCCACCGCCCGCTCGGCGGACGCACAGGCGTAACGGCCCGTCGCCGCCACCGCGGCCGGTGCCGGGTTGGACGGTTGGGTGACCGCCAGCTCGGTGGCGCAGATCACCGGCTTGTTGGTGCTCGCCGACACCTCGGCCGCCGCCCGTCCGTAGCGCTCGTCCTGGCGCTCGTGGTAGTCGACGATTCGCTCAAGGCCGTGGTCGGGGTAGAAGCCTCCCGAACGCATCAGCGCCGCCTGGTTGGACTGGATGCCCAGCCCGAGCAGCAGCACCGCGTCGGTCGAGGGGTGGGAGGCGACGAGCTCGAGCACGCTGGGCACGGTATCCCGGGTTTCGCCGCCCGCCAGGTCGATCGGGTTGTTGCGGCTCCACCTGGGCGGCAAGAGCTCGTCGATGGCGGCGCTCAGATCGCCGGGCAGCGGGTCGAGCCGCAGGTGGGCGCTGCGCTCGATCGCATCGGCGGCGACCACGCCCCATCCGCCCACCGTCGTGACCACGACGACGCGCCCGCCCCGAACCGGCGGCTGGGTGGCCAGCATCGCGGCGGCGTCGAAACCGGCTTCCACACCCGCTGCACGCACGGCTCCGGCCTGGGCGAGGACGCCGTCGACGATGCGGTCGTCGGAGGCGAGCGAACCGGTGTGGCTGGCCGCCGCCCGGGCTCCGGCGCCGGTCGAGCCGCCTTTGACGACGACGACCGGCATGCGTCGGGTGACGGCGCGCAGCCGCTCATAGAAGGCCCTGCCGTCACCGACGCCCTCCAGGTAGCACAGCCCGACCGAGGTGGCGGGGTCGTCAGCGAAGTACTCGAGGTAATCGATCGGCTCCAACATGGCGGCGTTGCCGGCCGAGATCGCCCGCGACACGCCCACCCCCGAGCTCACCGCATGGTTGAGAAACGCCGACACCAGGTTGCCCGACTGGCTGACCACCCCGATCGAACCGGCCGGCGGGTTGGGAGCCACGATCTGGGCGCACAGCTTGGCCGGGGTTGAGATCACCCCTTGGCCGTTGGGGCCGGCGATCACCAGGTCGAGTTCCTCAGCGAGCGCCACCAGCTCGGCCTGCTCCGCCCGCCCGGCCTCCCCCGCCTCGCCGTACCCGGCGGTGGTGAGGAACGCACCCCGAACCCCGCGATGGGCAGCCTGCGTGAGCACCTCGCGCACCGACGCCTTCGGCGTGCACACGATGACCAGGTCGGCTTCGCCCTCGGGCACCTCGTCGACCGACGCGAGGGTCGGCCGGCCGAGCACCTCGGCCCGCTCGCGGTTGGTGGCGAACACGGGCCCCTCGTAGCCACCGGCGAGCAGGTTGTGCAGGGTGACGAACCCGAACTTGCCCGGGTGGGTCGACGCCCCGGCGACGATGACCCCCTTCGGGTTGAACAGCGGATCGAGGCGGTGGACGCCGGCGCCACCACCAGGTGTCCCTGGTTCGACCGCTTCGCCGCCACCGACCGCGGGGTCGCCCGCCGACGGGTCCCCGAGCTCGACCAGCGCGTCGACGGCCACGGGCCGACCATTGCAGACGATCAGTGGGTTGAGGTCGACCGAGGCGACATCGCTGCGCTCGACCGCCAGGCGGCCCAGCGCGCACAGCAGGTCGACGAGCACCTCCCGGTCGACCGCCGGCTGGCCGCGAAACGCTCCGAGCACCTCCTGGGTGGCCAGCCGGTCGATCAGCGCCGCGGCGTCGGCCCGGTTGAGCGGTGCGGGGGCGAAGACGACGTCGCCGATCGCCTCGGCGAGCACGCCGCCCAAGCCGAAGGCCACCAGCGGCCCAAACTGTTGGTCGCGGAACATACCGGCGATCAGCTCGCGGTCCCCGGAGATCATCGGGGCGACGAGCAGCTCGACCTTGCCGTCTTCGCTACGGGCCAGCCCGAGCAGGTCGACGGCGGCGGCCTCGACGGCCGAGCGCGTGGCCAGGCCCAGCCGAACCAGGCCGCGTTCGGTCTTGTGGGCGATCGAGTCACCGGCGAGCTTCAGCACCACCGGGTAACCCAGCGCGTCGGCCGCAGCGGCCGCCGCTGGGGCATCCTCGGCCGTCGCCTCGCCGGGCACCGGTACTCCGTAAGCGGCCACCAGGGCCTTGCTGTCGGGCTCGGACAGCGTGCGGGCGATCGGTACCGAGGGGTTGGCCACGGCGTGACACCCTAACGAACGCGCGAACCGGTCACCCCGGCCGGCGGTTCCGACGGATGAGCACCTCCTGGGTGACCGTCGCCACGTGGACGCCCTCGGTGCTGTACACGTGGCCGACCGACAGTCCCCGCCCGTTGCCGAACCCCTGAGAGGTGGCGTCGAAGAGGTGCCACTCGGCCGGGTCGAAGGCCCGGTGGAACCAGATGGCGTGATCGAGGCTGGCCACCATGAACCGCTCGTGGTTCTCGCCGCCGGGCAGCGCCTCCGGGTGCTGGGGCAGCACCGCGTCGGTGGGCACGTCGTCGGACAGGTAGGCGAGCGCTGCGTGGGCGAGGCTCGGTTCCACCGGCCCGGGGGTGCGCATCCACAGCCCGGCCCAGGCACCCGGCTGGTCGGCCGTCCCCCGGGGAAGTGCCGGACGGCGCTCGAACATCGGCGACCAGGAGTCGTCGTCGACGCCCTCGGGTCCGGCGACGTCGGGCATGACGACCGTCTGCAGCACCGACCCCTCCTCGGGTCGCTGGAAGGAGCAGGCCAGGTTCAAGATGGCACCGGTCGCCTGGCGGGCGACGACCCGCCGGGTGCAGAACGAGCGGCCGTTGCGAAGCCGGTCAACCTCGAAGCGCACCGGTTCGGTGTGGTCGCCCATGCGGATGAAGTAGGCGTGAATCGAGTGCAGCACGAACTCGTCGTCGACGGTCAGCTGAGCGGCACGCAGGCCCTGAGCGACGATCTGGCCCCCGTAGAGTCCGCCCCAGGGATATTGGGGTCCGGTGCCGACGAACACGTCCGTGCCGTGGGGTTCGAGCGCCATCATCAGGGCAAAATCCATGCCCAACCCTCGCCCACCGCCGTCCCGGCCGACCAGTTGGGCCCCGACCCACGTCGGGTCCGGTGAGATTGTCACCCGTCCTCCCTAGGGTGGAGGCGTGTCCACACCAAGCTCGATCGGCGCCCGGCGGGGCGCAGCGCTGGAGGCGGTGATCCAGGCGTACTTCGCCCGGCACGGCTACGACACGCAGGCCAACCAGGTGGTGCAGGGCCGGTCGGGCAACGCCCACGAGCTCGACGTCGTCGCCCGGCGCAGCGACGCCCTGACCGAGTACGTCACCGTCGTCGAGGCCAAGTCGTGGGAGGCCCGGGTCGGCAAGGACGTCGTGGCCAAGCTGGCCTACGTGCTGGCCGACCTAGGCCTGCACAAGGGCATCATCGCCGCACCGGGCGGCTTCAGCAGCGGGGCGACGGTTGCGGCCCGCGAGCTGGGGATCGAGCTGTGGGATGGTGCCGAGCTGGAGCGACGCCTCGGCGCCGACGTGCTCGCCGCCGCCGCCCAGGGGCGCTGGGCGCAGCCACCCGGCGCTACCGCCACCGTTCGAGGCTTCGCCCACGCCCGTTCACCGGAGAGCGCTGCGGCCACACTGCGCCAGGCCGGCCGAGGCCGGCTGGGACTGGGCGGCGAGCGCCTGGTGTGGCAGGCCGCCCTGTGGCTGCCGGTGCACATCGTCACCTACCGGGTGGCCGACCCGGCCCCGCCGGCGCGCTTCGGTCGGCGGGCCGGGGCCAGCCGGTCGCGGCTGTTTCAGGTGGCCTACGACGGCCTCGATGGCGCAACGCTCCAGGGCGTGCCACTGGCCGACGACCGGCTGGAGGTGGCCGCCCGGGCGGCGATCGCTCCGCTGAGCGGGGTGGCCGAGATCACCCGGGCCGTGCGCAGCGCGCTCGGCGCGCTGCAACGCGTGTCCAGCGAGAGCGCCGTGCAGCGCCACCGCGCCGTGCTGGACGATGCCGGGCTGCCCGACGACGCTCTCACCATCACCGTCGAGGGCGACGGCCTGCAGCACGTCCCCGTCTACGCCGGCCTGCTCGAGGGAAGCGCCGACCAGCGGGCGGTCGTCATCGACGCACTCGATGGGCGGCCGTGGGACGAGCTGTCCGATTCGGTCACTCGGCGCCTCGGCGAGGTTCGGGCGCACCTCAACGGCTGAGGGCGCGGGTTAGCCGGCGGTGGGACGCTCGCCTTCGGAGCTCTCCTGAGTGGCCCGCAGCAGCTCGCCCACACCGGCGATCGAGCTGAGCAGCCCCGACGTGTCGGTCGGCAGGTAGATCTTGGTCGCCTGACCGTCGGCCATCGTGCCAAGGGTCTCCAGGTACTTGATGGCGATCAGGTCGTTGGTCGGGTCGCCGGCGTGGATGGCCCCGTAGACCTGCTCGATCGCCTTGGCCTCGCCCTCGGCGGTGGTGATCTGGCGGAACCGCTCGGCCTGGGCCAACGTCTGCACGGCTTCGGCCTCACCCTCCGCCTCGAGGATCTGCTGTTGGCGGATGCCCTCGGCCTTCAAGATGGCCGAGGCCTTCTGCCCCTCGGCGGTCTTGATCTCGGCCTCGCGGATGCCATCGGCCTCGAGCACGCGCGCCCGGCGTGTGCGCTCCGCCTTCATCTGCTCGTGCATCGCCGCCATGACGTCACCGGGGGGATCGATGCGCTGGATCTCCACGCGCACCACCCGAACGCCCCACTTGTCGGTGGCGTCGTCCAGGATCAAGCGCAGCTCGGTGTTGAGCGTGTCGCGCGAGGTGAGCGCCTCGTCGAGCGTGAGGTCACCGACGACGTTGCGCATGTTGGTCTGGGCCAGCTTGGTGACCGCCAGGACGAACTGAGCGACGTTGTACAGCAGGCGTCGGGGGTCGGTCGGCTCGTAGTAGATCACCGCATCGACCGACACGACGACGTTGTCGGAGGTGATCACCTCCTGGGGCGGTACGTCGATCACCTGTTCACGCATGTCGACCAAGCGGATCCGCTGGATGAACGGGACGATCAGGCGCAACCCCGAGTCGCGAGTGGCCTTGTATCGGCCCAGCTCCTCGACCACCCCCTGCTGATACGGGTTGATGATCTTGAACGAGGAGGCCACCACCACGAACAACAGGACGGCGATGACGATCAGGACGATGAGCGCTGCTTCCATGCCGGGAAGCCTAGGCCCCGCCCCCACCGCCCCCCGGTTCACCCAACGTCCAGACGGTGACCGGGTGGTAGCCGGTGCCCCGAACCACCAACCGGGTGCCCTCGACCCGCACGACGGTGATCGGGCTGCCCGCCGGCAGCTCGTGGCCATCCTCGCTGATCGCCCGCCACTCCTCGCTGCCCACCCTCGCCATGCCGACCACGTCGCCGCCCGGCCCGGCCGCCTCGGTCAGGACGCCGCTGGCGCCCGACAGCCGGGTGGCGCCCAACGGGGGCGCATCATCGGAGCGACGGTCCATTCGGTGCGCCAGGGGTCGCAGCGCAGCGAACGCTCCCACCGACGCGGCGATGAACAGACCCCACTGAACGACCTCGGCGGCGCCGAGAAAGGCGGCCGACATGGCGAACAGGGCACCGATGGCAAACCCGATCAGAAAGAAGGCGCCGGGCGTGGCCAGCTCGCCAACGAGGAAGACGACGAACGCCACCATCCAGATCCAACCCCAGTCGCCTGCGTCCATGGGGCTCAGGTTACCGGGACGGTGACCGTCCGGCGCGGCCGTCACCCATCCCGGCCTGCACCGGGCCCAGCCCCACCGAACAAGGCGACGGCGGCGCTGTAGGTGTGCACCTTGCTCATGCCGGCGATCGGGCCCAGCTCCGCCGTGCAGAACATGCCGGCGAGCGCGCCCGCACCGCTGATGTCGGCCACCGCTGTCGCGTCGTGATGGGGCTCCCCGAACAGGGCGGCACCGCGACCGACGCAGGTGAATACCAGCGCCGCCGCCGCCGGCCCGGCATCTTTGAGGAGCCTGGCCAGCTCGGCCTCGGCGCTCGCCGGGTCCCGCACCTGAAACTGCACGATGGAGCCAAGCGCCAACTGCTCGCCCACCGCCAACGAGCCGGTGTCGGTCTCGGCGCCGATCACGTTGCGGACGACGAAGTCGCCACGACCGAAGTCCACCCGGTGCTCGTCGACGACCAGCCCCAGGTGCAGCCCTCGAGCGGCCAGCTCGCGATCGTCGGGGTCGAGCTGCTCGGCCAGCTCGCGAATGCGGGTCAGGGGTGAGCGCCCCGCCAGCTCGGTCAGCATCGTCCCCTCGGCCCCGGTGACCACCATCGGCTCACCGATGGGCCGGCAGCCCTGGGCGACCAGCGCCCGCATCGGCACGCTGTCGGCGATGCGCAGGCCAACCGCCCCCCCGGTGCGCAGCTCGGTGCCCTCGAACAACAGCGGCGCCGGCGGAACGCCGACCGGCGGCGCCAGCCCGCCCACCACGACCAGCTCGGGGGCCCGCAGCGCCAGGTTGGCGAGCAGGCCGCTCGTCGGCAGACCATCGGGGTCGCCGACCAACAGCAGGTGGCCGGTGGCGTCGACCAGCTCGGAAGTGCCCCCGATCATCACGCCGTCCGCAACCGAGGCCACGTCGAAGGACACCGGCTCGACGGCCTCGCCCAGCCTGGCCGCCCACACCGACAGCGACGCCCGACCCTCGACCTCGCGTGCGCCGGCCAGCGTGCCGCTGCTGGCGGCACCGAGGCAGATGCGCGGCGACAGCAGAGCGTCGATCGCCCGCAGCGACGCACCGGCTGAGGCGACGTGGTCGCCCGAGCAGAACACGATGACGACGTCGGGGGCCGGGCCCGGACCCAACGTCTCGGAGATCTCGCCGCACACCTCGCCCACCGCATGCGGGGTCAGCGGGTGTTCCGACCCGGCTGCGGCGAAGCGCCTCACCCGTCCGCTACTGGAGCAAGCGCACCGACGTGAGTGTTGGGTTCCACCGCTCAGCCCTCCGCTACTGGAGCAAGCGCACCGACGCGAGTGTTGGGTTCCACCGCTCAGCCCTCCGCTACTGGAGCAAGCAACGTGTAGGGCACGACGACCGGCTCACCGCGGTCGATGCAGCAGCGGGCCTCGACCGTGCCCAGGTCGGGAAACTCGAGTTCGGCACGCACGAGTCGGTAGGCGAACTTGCCCGGCTCGACCCCGACCGGCTGCACGTTGCGGGCGATCTGTTCCGCCGTACCGTCGGGCTGGTCGAGGAGGTGGAAGGTGACCTCGAGCACCCCGTCCGGCGCCCCGTCGGGCTCGTTGCGGACGATCACGACCAGGTGCGGGGTCACCGTCACCGGCGGAGCGGAGGGCGCCGGCGCCGAAAAGTGCACGCCGGTGAGATCGATCCGGGTCGACGGGCCGGGGACCGGACGCAGCTCGATCTCGTCAGTGAACAGGGCGGCGACGATCTGCATATAGGCCACCGTACCGGGCCTGCGGTACCGTCGCTCCCAACCCCCGTCGTCCCGAACCACACTGCCGAGGTGCCCTCCGATGTCAACGATCGATCCCCTGGAAGAGCGCTGCATCTCCGTCGTGCGTGCGCTGGCGATGGACGGCCCTCAGGCGGCCAACTCGGGCCACCAGGGCACCGCGATGGCCCTTGCGCCGTTGGCGCACGTGTTGTGGACCCGCGTGATGTCCTATGACCCGGCGGATCCAACCTGGGCCGATCGCGACCGATTCGTGCTCTCGGCGGGTCACGCGTCGATCCTGCAGTACTCGATGCTGCACCTCACCGGCTACCCCCTGACCCTGGACGATCTCAAGGAGTTCCGCCAGTGGGGCAGCGCCACGCCGGGCCACCCCGAAGCCGGTCACACCGCCGGCATCGAGGTGACGACCGGACCGCTCGGGCAGGGCTTCGGCAACGCTGTCGGCATGGCGCTGGCCGAGCGCAGTCTGCGGGCCCGTCTCGGCGCCGACTTCATCGATCACCACACGTGGACGATCGCGTCCGACGGCGACCTGATGGAGGGCATCAGCCACGAAGCCGCTTCGCTCGCTGGCGCACAGGGCCTCGGCCGGCTGACGGCGATCTACGACGACAACCACATCACGATCGACGGCGTGACCGAGATCGCCTTCTGCGACGACACGCCGCAGCGTTTCGCCGCCTACGGCTGGGAGGTGATCGAGCTCGGCGAGGCCGGCGATGACCTGGACGCCATCCAGGCTGCGCTCGAAGCGTCCAAGACGGACGAGACCCGGCCGACGCTGATCGTGCTGCGCACCCGGGTCGGGACGCCCTCGCCCACCTGGACCGACAACCCCAAGGCCCACGGCAACCCGTTCAACGCCGAGACGATCGCCGAGGCCAAGGAGCAGATGGGCCTGCCCGCCGACAAGTCGTTTTACGTGCCCGACGACGTCGCCGAATTCTACCGCTCGGCAGCCTCCCGCCGCGCTGAGGCCCACGCCGAGTGGACGAAGCGCACCGAGGCCGCCCCGGCGGCGGAACGCGACGCCTTCACAGCCGACTGGTCGGCCCGCCCGACCGTCGATATCGCCGCGGCACTGCCCGTCTTCGGCCCCGACGACTCGCCGGCGACCCGGGTGGCGTCCCAGAAGGTGATCGACGCCCTGGCACCGCTCACGCCGTCGTTGTTCGTCGGCTCCGCCGACCTGTCGGGCAACACCGGCACCAAGCTCGCCGGTGCGGACTTCCAATCGGCCGAGCATCCGGCCGGCATGGCGATGCACTACGGGGTGCGTGAGCATGCGATGGCCGCCGCCTCGGTGGGCATGGCGCTGCACGGTGGCGTGTGGCCGGTCGGCGGGACCTTCCTGGTGTTCAGCGACTACGCCCGGCCCTCGGTGCGCCTGGCCGCGCTGTCCAAGGCCCGCGCGGTGTTCGTGTGGAGCCACGATTCGGTCGGAGTGGGCGAGGACGGCCCCACCCACCAGCCGGTCGAGCAGGTGATGTCACTGCGCACGATCCCCGGGCTCACCGTGTTCCGGCCGGCCGACGGCAACGAGACCGCTGCGGCGTGGGCGGCCGCCGCCCACGTCGACGGCCCCGTGGCGATGATCCTGTCCCGTCAGGGCACCCCCACCCTCAGCACCAGCGCCGATCGGGCCGCCGAGGGTGTGGCCAAGGGCGCCTACGTAGTCGCCGACCCGAGCGAAACGGACAGGGGTGAAGCCCGGGTCACACTCGTCGCCACCGGCACCGAGGTGGCGGTGGCGATCGAGGCGGCCGAGGCGCTCGCCGCCGATGGCATTGGGGCCCGCGTCGTCTCGATGCCCTGCTGGGAACTCTTCGAGGCCGCCGGTCCCGCCTACCGGGCGGAGGTGTTGCCCGATGGTCGGCCGGTCGTTTCGGTCGAGGCCGGGGTCACTTTGGGGTGGCACCGCTGGGCCGATGCCACCGTCGGCATCGACCGCTTCGGCGCCTCGGCGCCCGGCGGAACCGTGCTCGACCGGCTCGGGATCAACCCGACGGCGGTCGCCGAAGCCGCCCGAGGCCTGCTCGACGATCGGTAGGCTCCAACCGGGCGGTACCCGCCCGACCGGGGACTCCCCCACCCCACGCACATGAGCACCGGAGACAACGTGAGCCAGCTGATCAAACTGCACGAAGACTGCGGACAGAGCCCGTGGCTCGACAACATCACCCGAGGGTGGATCACGTCGGGTGAGATGCGTCGCTGGATCGACCGGGGCGTGCGGGGCATCACCTCCAACCCGACGATCTTCCAAAAGGCGATGGCCTCGGCCGACTACGACGACGAGCTGGCGCGCCTCACCCGCAGCGGCGCATCGGTCGAGGAGGCCTACTGGCAGCTGGTCGGCAGCGACATCTCGGCGGCCGCCGACCTGTTGTCAGGCGTGCACGAGAGCTCGGGCGGCGTCGATGGCTGGGTGTCGGTCGAGGTGTCACCTGCGCTGGCCCACGACACCGAGGGCACGATCGAGGCGGCCAGGGAGCTGTCCCGCAACCTCGCCCTGGACAACCTGTACGTCAAGGTGCCGGCGACCGCTGAGGGCATCGAGGCGATCCGGGTGCTCACTTCCGAGGGCATCCCGGTCAACGTCACGCTGATCTTCGGCCTCGAGCGGTACGCCGACGTGATCGAGGCCTACCTGAGCGGGCTCGAGGCCCACAAGGGCACCCTCAGCCACATCTCCAGCGTCGGATCGTTCTTCATCTCCCGGGTCGACACCGAGGTCGACCGGCGCTTGACCGAGGTAGGCACCGACGACGCGCTCGACCTGCTGGGCACAGCGGCGATCACCCAGGGCAAGCTGGCCTACCAGCTGGCGATGACGGCGTTCAGCGGTTCCCGCTGGGATGTCCTTGAGGAGCGCGGCGCCAAGCTGCAGCGACCCCTGTGGGCGTCGACGTCGACCAAGAACCCCGAGTACCCCGACACCTATTACGTCGACTCGCTGATCGGCCCCAACACGGTCAACACCCTGCCGGAGGCCACCCTGGAGGCCTTCGACGATCACGGCAACCTGGTGTCCACCCTCGACGCCAGCCCGGAGGCAGACCAGAAGCGCTGGGAGCAGCTGGGCGAGCTGGTCGACCTCGACGAGGTATCGGCCAAGCTCGAGGCCGAGGGCGTGGCCAGCTTCGCCACGAGCTTCGACGAAGTGCTCGCCACGTTGGCCGAGCGCGTCGGCCCCTCGGTCGACGGATAGACCACCGACAGCGTGACCGATCGACCGGCAGGCTCCGGCGCTCCGGCCGACCGTGCCGTGCCACCCAAAGGATCCGGGCGCCCCGCAACAGGGGTGCTCTCCGACGCCACCGTGCACACCGTGCACACCGTGCACACCGTGCACACCGTGCACACCGTGCACACCG